>JBJFHV010000473.1:0-6037 GCA_051894015.1 Acutalibacteraceae bacterium
TTTCGGTGTAGTCGCAGTCCTTGCACTTATAGGCGAAGGAGCCTTCTGCCTCACAGGTCGGAGCAACGTCGTGGTCTGCGTCACGCTCAAGGGTGTGACCGGTTGCGGGAAGTGTTACGGTCTGGGCAACATAGCCACATTCCGCAACGGAGCACTTGACAACCGTTGTGCCGTCAGCTGTGCAGGTTGCCGGCGTTGTTACCTGCGTATAAGTATGTTCTGTCTTCGGAATTTCAACCTCGAGGGTTGCCATCGTTCCGGCTTTAACGCAATTTTCACAGCCGGTGCAGGTGTAAAGCATTGTGCCGACTTCGTAGCAGGTAGCGGCCTTTGTTACTTTGCCGGAATCCCACTTATGACCGATGGTCGGAATCTCGCAGGTTTCAAAATGACTTGTGTCGTTTCTACACTGTCTCTCTTTTACACCTTTTTCGGTATCGGTTGCAGGCTGTTTGATATACCAATCGCCCCATGCATGACCGAGCGGGTTCGAAGTAATGGTAGTTACGGTTTCGGTGCAGCCGTCTCTCTGACAAGTCTTGGTTTCGGTTGCGCCCTCGGTGCAGGTGGCGGCGGTTGTGGCTGTTACCGCGTAGTCATGTCCGAGCGGATCAACAGCCGTTACGGAATCGAGATAACCGCAGACTTCGCAAACCTCAGCGGTATAGCCGCCGGTTGTGCAGGTCGGGTCAACCTTTTGTGTCTTGAGGCTGTGTCCGGTTGCCGGAATGACTTCCGGATCCTTGGTTGCGTCGCAAGCGGAGCAGTGTGTTGACTTGGAGCCGGCATCAATGCAGGTCGCTTCCTTGTCAACCGTCTTTTCAGCTTCCCATGTATGGCCGTTAGCCGGAGCGGTCTGCTTGATCTCGCTCTTGCCGCAGGCGCATGAATAAGTTGTAAGTTCGGGTGTCACACAGGTAGCCGGGGTAACGGCTCCTGCCGTGTAAACGTGTGCATTCGGGTTGACCGCAATCGCTTCGGTCTTGGTTGCGCCGCAAGTTGAGCAGGTGTAGGTCATTTCGCCCTCTGCAGTGCAGGTCGGCTGTTTTGCAACCACGCCTGCGCCCCATGCGTGACCGGTTGCCGGGATTTCCTGAGTTTCGAGAACAACCTTGCAGGTGTCGCAGATCATCTCGCTCTTGCCGGCAGCTTCACAGGAAGCGGCAGTGAAAGTGAGTTTTGCGTTATGTCCGGTTGCCGGAAGAACAACGGTGGAGGTCATGCCGCAATCCGTATGAGCGGAGCATTTATAGGTGACATAGCCTTCCGCTGTGCAGGTTGCATCCTTGCGGTCGATCTCGTTGTCAAAGACATGGCTGCCGAGGCTCGGAAGAATCTCGATATCAAGCTGTCCGCAGACGGAGCATTCCTTGATGATGTAACCGAGCGATTCGTTTGTTGCGGCTACGGTCGTCTTGGTGACGAAGTTGTGTTCTTCTGTCTTATCGCCGACGGAAATCGTGTAATTTGCGTCACAGCGTGAGCACTTGTAGGTTTCGGTTGCCGCGGCGGCACAGGTTGCGTCGGTTGTTGCGGTCTTCTGATAATCGTGTCCGAGAGCCGGAACGGCTACAGTGATTGTGCTGTCGCAGTCGGCACACTTGAGTGTCTTGGTGCCGTCGGCGGTGCAGGTTGCGGTTGAAGAACCGGCAACTTCCGCATAGTTGTGTCCCGTTGCGGGAGCAGTGATTTTAACATATGCTTCGGGGCACTTAGAGCACTGATACGGTGTATAGCCGCTTTCGGTACAGGTGGCAGCAACAGGTGTGCCGGCTTTAAAATCGTGCGGAAGCTTTTCAATGGCTTCGGTGTAGGTGTCACCGCACTTTGAGCAGGTGTAGGTTCTTACGCCGGCTGCCTGGCAGGTCGGATCGGTGGTAACAGCGTTCGTGTAGCTGTGGCCGGTTGCCGGGATAACGGTTTCCGCCTTATAGTCGCATCTTGAACAGCTTGTGATAACCTTGCCGTCAACGGTGCAGGTAGCGTCAGTCTTGGTTGTGGAAAGATCGTGTCCGAGCTTCGGAACTACTTCCGTTACGGTGTAGGTGCATGCGCCGCTCTGACCCGGATGGGTTGCGGTGCACTTATAAACCTTCTGTCCGTCCGCCGTACAGGTCGGGGCAACATACTTTGCGGTGTCTTCAACAAGGGTATGGCTTGTTGCCGGAACGGGAGCGGTTTCGGTTGCGCCGCAGACCGAACAGGTTCTTGTCTGTTCGCCGTCGGTGGTTTCGGTCGGAGCCACGGTTACGCTCCAGTCACCCCAGTTGTGACCGGTTGCCGGCTTTGAAGAATCGTATACATTATAAGTATCACCGCAGGCTGAGCAGGTGTACGGTGTGTAGCCGCTCGTTGTGCAGGTCGGGTCTTGTGCCGTACCAGCGGTGTAGTTATGACCGAGCTTCGGAATGGTAACGGTCTGAACCTCTGTGCAACGGGTACAAGCGATTGTTTTTGTGCCGTCTTCCGTACAGGTGGCAGCTTTGGTTACGGTTTCGGTTCCGGTGAAGTCGTGACCGAGAGCCGGCTTGGTTTCGTCATACTTGTTGTAGTTATGGTTTGCATCGTTTGCGCAGATGTATTCGGTGTATGCGCTGTGCGTACAGTCAGCATCATGTGCAACCGTTGTCCAACCATGACCGAGAGCCGCAGTTTTGTTTGTAATCTCCTGTGCGCCGCAGCCGCTTCTGTCGCAGACATTCAGCGTGTAGCCGCCGGCTTCGCAGGTAGCAGGAACAACAGCGGACTGAACAAAGTGGTGTCCGAGAGCGGCGGTTTCCTGAGTTTCACTCTGTCCGCAGGTCGGGCAGGTTCTCTTTTCGATGCCCTTGCCGGTGCAGGTGGCAGGGGTTACTTCCGTCCATGCGCCCCAGCTGTGAGCAGTTTCGTTTGTAATATCAGTCTCAACCTTACCGCAGACAGAGCACTCACGAGTCTTGACGCCCTTGCTGATGCAGTTAGCCGTGCTGATTGTTGTCCATGCGCCGTAGGAATGTGTGCCGGTAGCCGGAATGATTTCGGTTGTGCCGTATTCACAGCGTGAACACTTGGTTTCCTTGACACCGACGCTTGCGCAGGTGGCGGCTTGCGTTGTGGTTGTTGTGAGGTCGTGCCCTAATTTTGTTGTTGTGGTAATGTTGGTAAGTCCGCAGACTGTGCAGACCTTAACGGTATAACCGTCAGCCGTACAGGTAGCGGCACAGGTGTGCTTGGTTTCGTAGGTGTGGCTTCCTGTTGCGGCGGTTTTCTGAACTTCAAGCTGACCGCAGTTTGCGCAGGTTCTTGTCTGAACGCCCTGTGCGCCGCAGGTAGCCGCCTGATAATCTGTCCAGGCACTGAAGCTATGAGAAGTCTTGGCGATATCTCTTACGGAAGAAGCGTCATAAGCGCCGCACTCCGTACAGTATTTTGCTTCCTTACCGACTGTTGAGCAGTTAGCCGGAGAGATCGTCTTATAGTCCGTGCTCCATGTATGAAGCGTAACATCGCTTGCGGTCGTTTCCGAATATCCGCAGGTCGAGCAGGTCTTTGTTGTGATGGTATCACCGTGACAACCGGAAGCGGTTGAGGTGGTGAAGGTGTGGGCTGTCTTTGTGAACTTGGCAATATATTTAAGGTCGTCAACAACCTTATTGAGTGCGCTCATATCATCGCTGTCGGTGGAATCCCAAGCGGTGAATGTGTAGTGATAATCAGCGTCCGGTTCTTTTTCCGGAGTAGCCGGAGCCGTTACGGCAGTGCCGTAGTCAACATAGAAGTAGCCGTCCTTGATGATTGCGCCGTTTTCGTCAACGAAAAGAACGGTATATTTTTTGAAGGTAAGATTTTCTCTTGCCGTCTTGAGAGCGTCAGCGAGAGCGTCAACCTGAGCCTGCTGAGAAAGGAGCAGCTTATTATTGTTTGAAGCAACTGCCTGATTGTAGGCTGTTTCAAAAGCGGAAACAGAAGCCGGAGTGTAGGCACCCTCCTGATAAAGGGTTTCTGCCATCTTTGATTCAGCCGCACCGATCTGCTTGACAACCTCGGTATAGTCGGCATAGTGCGTTTCCATATCATAAGTTGCAGTATAAGTATTGTTCGATGCAGGCATAGTGGTTGGAACTGACGGGCTCCATGCTTTAAAGGTGTATGTATAGTCAACGCCGACATCAATTGTTGTGGGAATCGTTGGGGCGGACAAATCACTTGTATAATACTGAGTTTTTGTTGCAGTTGCATCAGCATAGTTACTGTCTTTATACTTAAAGGTTGCAGTATACTGATTTGCACGCCATGCCGCATAATGTGTAATAGCGGAAGTGATAACAGTTGTTGATTCAAGTTCTGTTCCCGTGGGAGTATTTTCGTTCAGGAACGGACCTTGTGCAGTCGGATAAAATCCGATAAGCGTATAACCCGTTCTTGTTGCATTCGGAGTCACTCCGTACTGATCTCCGTAATAAACAGATTTGGTCGCAGTAGTTGTAAGGGTTCCTCCGTTTGCATTCAAAGTAACATTGTACTGCGGGTCGGTAATAGTGAACGATTTCGAACCTGAAACAGTTGCACCGTTAAAGGTATATGAGTGTGTAATAGAAACACTTCGGGAATTTGTCCCCTGTCCTGACATACGTGCGGAATTACTTGCCGTAATTTTTGTTGAATAACTCGTTGTAGAATCAGTATCGGCCTGCGTAAGACCAGTTGTCGGGCTTGAAGTGAAAGAAGCTGTTGGCGTTGTGCCGAGTCGAACACCATACTGGTCATTACAGTGAGAAGCAGCCGTTGTGTTACTGGCGATGGTAAAATTTGACGGAGAAGTGTCCCAAACAATAGAAGTTGCTTTAGGATAATCCGAGCTTCCAATGCTAAAGTTGAAATCAAAATTATTCTCTTTACCGGTTATTACGTTCCAGCTAGTATCCCATGTAAATGTTGCAGGGTTTCCGGAAGATATCGTATACGATCCATTACCTGAAGAGACCTTACTTGCATTAAGAGTCTTCGCGGTGTCATTTATGTACAGATAGATCTTCATCACCAAAGAACGACCTACATAATATTTTTCACTTCTATCGCTAATCTCAATTCTTTCCGGAAAAACTCCGGCAGCTGTAGTACCGGTAAGAACCGTGTACTCTCCGCTAACATCTTTATCGCTCCAATAGCCTGAGTCAATAAGTGTTTCCGTTGAGGCGGTACCGTTGTCTGCTTTTCCGTAAAGCTTATAATTCATGTAGCAATTGTCCATGGAATCAGTAACATTAAACACCACTTTATAAGTGTATGTTCCCGCATTGATTGCTTCGGCTTTCGTCGGCTCAAAGAATACCCATGCCGTCATAACCATCATAACAGCCATAAAGACGGACAGGGCTTTCTTTCCCGTTCTCAAAAACTTTTTCATCAAAAATGCCTCCTTTTGATTTTCCCCTTTGCTTTCGCTTGGGGTGCACTCTATTCCCACGGTTTCCCGATTGTAATGGTTCAAAAATCCACAAGCCACAGCGAACATACAAGTTGTTCGCTTCGCGGATTTCCGGATAATTCCTACGCCGGTAACAAATGACAGTTTCCCTTGTAAAATTATCCTATAATACAGTTTTAATGATAGTATTTTTTGGCCGAAATGTCAAGGGGATTCCGGGAAAAATGAAAAAAATGTAAACAGGAAAATGCGTGTGCAACCCCTCCGTCTGCCTGCGCAGACACCTCCCCTTTCAGGGGCGGAAAACACACAGCCTTAATTTTCATATAAATCAAGAAACGCCGCCTCTTTCAAAGTTGCGGTGTTTCTTAAAATACTACAATCTGCAGGAGACCGCTTATCGCAGAATCCTCTGTGTTTTTATGATATGCGGTTATCCGCCTTTTGTCAACATCTAACATCTAATATCTATCGTCTGACATCTAAATCGGTAGGCGGTTACGACTCTCGCCCTCGCAAGGAGGGGTGATGCGCATGCAGTATGTTGCATACGAAAATCTGTTTGCATTTTCGCTTGTCATTAGCGGCATTTTCGGTTAGGCTTTGTCATTCCTTGAGCATAAAGCACTT
>JBJFHV010000474.1:0-6022 GCA_051894015.1 Acutalibacteraceae bacterium
CAATAAGGTTGTTCTGACAGTGGAAAAAAATCCCCGTGAAAGTGAGAACCGCCGCTGTCGCTGCACAGATGGCTGCTATTTTCTTTACCATTTTGTCTCCGTGACCGGATACGGTCAAAAGCTGTATTTCTGTTTGTATTCTCTGTATCTTCCGATGAATTCGGGGTTGTCCTTGCTCTTGAATTCCTGAAGATATTCGTGGATGCCCATGTTCTTGTGGGCAATTTCGATCATACTAGCGGCAATCTCCGAACAGTGGTCGGAAACTCTTTCAAGAACGGACAGAACATCAGAAAAGACAAGACCCATTTCAAAGGTACAGACATTATTGAGCATTCTTTCGATATGGTTGTTTTTCGCCTTGGCGGTCAGCTTGTCGATGACCTGTTCAAGCGGTTCGACGGAGCTTGCGGTTTCGAGGTCGTCGTCACAAAAGGCCTTGATCGTCATATCGAGTGCCTCCAGAACGGCGCTGACGATAACAGTCAGTTCCTTTTTTGCTTCCGGCGTAAATCTCATGTTGTTCTCATTCATCTGACGGGCATAGACCGCAACGTGTACCGCATGGTCGGAAATTCTCTCAAAGCCGCCGGTGACGTGCAAAAGCTTGGTCAGCTCGAAGCTGTCCTCATCGGTCAGCTGTTTGGTGCTCAGCTTGACAAGGTAGGAGCTGATAACGTCCTCATAGACGTCGATCCGCTCTTCCATTTTCTTGATTTCAGAAGCCTTTTCCTCGCTGAAAGCGGAAAGAAGCCCCAAAGAACGGCTGATGGCGATAATGGCTTCGTTGGCCATTTCCTTTGTCTTTTCACGGCTTTGCTCAAGCGCAACGGCAGGATTGACAAAAAGACGTTCGTCAAGGAAAATTTCCTCGGGCTTTTCCTCTTCGGTGTCCTTGACCATTTTGCAGGAGATTTTTTCAAGAAGCGAGGACGCCGGAAGAAAGACGGCAGTAATGATGATATTGCAAAGGGTGTGGATAACAGCGATATGAAAACCCGAAGCCGGATTGTCCACGAAGTCAAACTTGAAAATAAGCTTGGATCCGTAAAACAGGATCAGCATGAATACCGAGCCGAATACATTGAAATTGAAATGGATCATTGCGGCCCGTTTGGCGTTTTTGTTGGCGCCGACGGAAGAGAGCATGGCGGTGATACAGGTGCCGATATTCTGACCCAGAATAATCGGGAAGGCGGCACCGATAGAGACCTGACCGGTGATGCAAAGTGCCTGCAAAATACCGACCGAAGCCGAGGACGATTGAATAACAGCCGTCAGAAGCGCACCGGCAAGCATACCGAGAACCGGATTTTTGAAAAGGACAAAAAGCCGGGTAAAGCCGGGAACATCGCTCAGGCCCGAAACCGCGGAGGACGCGGTGTCCATACCGAACATCAGAACGGCAAAACCGATCAGGATCATGCCGATGTCCTTCTTTTTGCTGTCTTTGATGAACATATAAAGGATTACGCCGATCAGCGCAAGAACCGGGGTAAACGAGGACGGCTTTAACAGCTTGATAAAAAAGCTGTCGCCGCTCAGTCCCGTAAGACTTAAAACCCAGGCGGTCACCGTGGTTCCGACGTTTGCGCCCATGATCACGCCGACCGACTGTGCAATCGTCATGATGCCCGAGTTGACGAAGCCGACGACCATAACCGTAGTAGCCGAAGAGGACTGAATAATCGCCGTGACGGCAAGACCCAAAAGAAAACCGGTGTACTTGTTGGAAGTGAATTTCGAAAGCATACCGGAAAGCTGACCGCCCGCCTTTTTTTCAAGCGCGCTTCCCATGTAACTCATTCCGAAAAGAAACATCGACAGACCGCCGATAAATTTCAAAACATCGAAAACAGTCATTGGTTACTCCTTGTTTTTCATATATTTGATTATACATCTTTTATATTTTAACACACAGAGGATAGAATTACCATAAGTTTTTCCATTTTTTTGTAAACAAGCTGACTGCTTTTGCCGCCGGAAAAGGCGCCGTAAAAAGTTAAAAACACCCGGGGAGAAGCCGAGTGTTTTTAAAAGGAGAAAATACGAAGAAAACATTATATAGAAGCTGTCAATATTTAAGGCGGTCGTCTGAGTGGTTTCTCATCTGACTGCGTGTTTATATTACAACAGCTTTCAAGAAAAATCAAGGTTTTTCGACGAACTTTTTCCGATTCTACTTTCATGTCAAATACAATAAAATAATTTTTAATTTTTTATATATTTTGCACAAATCAGCTTTGACAGCCGCCTATTTATAAAAAAAATGAGAAAAAATTATTATAAAATCTTAAATATTGTGGTTTTAAGGTAAAACAAAGCTAATTTTATTAATCTTTATTTGACAAGACATGAATCCGGTGTTAACATAATATTAGCAATGTATTGCTTTTATAACCCCAACGAAAGGCGGCTTTTGCCGAGAGTGAGAGAACATGGAAAACAAAAAAAGGAACGTTCTTTTGATTGTCAATCCCTGCGCCGGAAGAACGAAATCAAGAGCAGGTACATTTGATATCGTCAATAAGTTTTCTACGAACGATTATGAATTTTCAATTCATACGACTACTTGTCGGGGAGATGCAACCAACATTGTCAGAAAGAACTACGATGACAAACAGCTTGTTGTCTGCTGCGGCGGCGACGGAACGCTGAACGAAACGATCAACGGCGTTATGGATATGCCAAACCGATTGCCGATCGGCTATATCCCGACCGGTTCAACAAACGACCTTGCCACAACGCTCGGCATTCCGACGGATATCAACAAGGCGACCGACCTGATTATGTCCGGTCACACCAACAGCTACGATCTCGGTCTTTTCAATAACAGATATTTTTCATACGTTGCGTCGTTCGGCGCTTTCACGAAATCATCTTATGCCACAAGTCAGAAGATGAAAAACCGTCTCGGCCATATGGCATACATATTAAACGGAATCGGCGAGCTGAAAAACATCAGAGCCGTCCATATGAAAATCGAATATGACGGCGGTGTGCTTGAGGACGATTTTATGTTCGGTTCGGTTTCGAATTCAACCTCCGTTGCGGGACTTTTCCGCCTCAAGACCGAGGACGTCAAGCTCAACGACGGAATTTTTGAGCTTCTGCTTGTCAAGAAGATCAGCCTTGCTTCTGTACCTGTTGCCCTCGGAAAGATCCGGGCGCAGCAATACGACGGAAAGCAGATCATTCTTCTTCGAACAAGTAAGGTCAAAATCACCTCAGATGAGCCGGTTGCCTGGACACTCGACGGTGAATACGGCGGTGCGCACAAGACGGTTATGATTCACGTTCTTGAAAAGGCAGTTGAAATTTGCTCACCGGAAAACGAGCTTTTCGAAAAAGACGAGTTCTTTGAATCGGAACCGATTGAGGAAGAAACAGAACCCGTGACCGTTACGGCGGAAAAGAAAAAGAGCAAGAAGCTCAGCAAGAAAGAGCGAAAGAACAGCAAAGCTGCCGGCCAGGAAGCGGAAGATGGCATCGAAGAAATTCATGTCATCGAAGAAAAGGACACAGAAGAAGAAAAAGTGTCGACAAATCTTGACAAAAATGAAGCAACTGTTAAAAACAACTGAAATATGACATAAATTGTTATTAAAAAATTCTTAAAATATTAAAAAAGTTGTTTAAATCGTTGACTTTTGGACATTCTTAATGTATAATGTCTCATATAAAAGGATGAGTTGATATATTCTAATCCAAAAGGAGGAACAGCAATGAGTGAAATAATGCTCTACCTTCAGGCTTTTATCGACTTTATAATGAAGTTTCTTTCTTTCTTTAAGAAGAGTGACAACACCGGCACGGACGGAAAAGACAGCGTTACTCCTGAAGCCTGATTTTAATTTCAAGCCGAAAATATAACCTGAAAGAACAAAACAAGCGGTGAATGCCGCTTGTTTTTTGCTTATATGAATGAATTTAAAACAGCACCCCATGCATGATGAGGTGCTGTTTCATAATCAAATGCGGTTTCTGTTGTTTCCGCAAATAAGATTACAAATTTTTTTATGCTTTCAATGTGACTCCTTCACTTTCAGGCTTTCGATCGATATTTATGTTCTGCTGTTGTGACTTTAGTAAGTGTCCGCCGTGCCGCCCTTGCCGTATCGGAGGTTTTCGGTCTGTGACAAACCGATCTTGCAAAGGCTTATCGCAGTATTACAATTGATTTTTTGATATAAAAACCGAGTCCGACGCCGACTGTGGCTGGACTCGGTTCCTTGTGATTTTTTCAGTTGATTTCGTATGATTGGACCGTCACATTCCCGTCTTTATCGACTGAGACATTGAATTGCGCTGTATTGGCCGGCGGTTCTTCTGTCCACTGCTGAGAATAGGTGAAGCTGATTTGTGCTTCTCCCTCGGAAAGTCCGACAAAACGGAAAGAATCCCGTCCGCCGGCACCCATGCCGGTACCGGTCTGAACATAGTCGCTTTTAACAAAGCAGATGACCGACTCGTCGGAAATTTCAACTTCCCATGAATAACCGGTTGTGGGGTTCGAATCGAGATTGATGATGAGCGACTTTCCGTCGGTTACATAATCGTTGTCGATGTTGTTCTTCGGAAACAGAGACGGAAACAAGGTCATGAGAATTGACATGAAAAAAGCAATGATTTTTGTAAGTATTTTCATACACTTTCCTCCTTTCATTTTCATTATATATCTTAATTGTCCGAAGTCAAGCTTTTGCCGTCGAAAAATTCCGTGTATGATTTTCAAATTGTAATAAATCTGTTATAATTACGAAAGCGATTTGTTATTTGTGCCCCTTATAATACGGTTGTCAAACCGAAACACGGATTTTTAGGAGAGAAAAAATGTACAATGTTCTTGTTTGCGACGACGACAAAGCCATCGTCGATTCGATTGAAATTTATCTCAAAGCGCAGGGCTACGGCGTGGTCACCGCTTTTAACGGCCGTCAGGCGATTGAAAAAATGGAGGAAGAAGAGATCCATTGTATTATTATGGATGTCATGATGCCGGAGATGGACGGAATCAAGGCCACGGTAAGAATCCGTGAACAAAGCAATGTTCCGATCATCTTCCTTTCGGCGAAAAGTGAGGACACCGATAAAATTGCCGGACTCGGCTTCGGGGCGGACGATTACGTCACAAAGCCTTTTAACCCGCTTGAACTTGTTGCAAGGGTTAAGTCACAAATCCGCCGGTATGTTTCCCTCGGCTCTCTTGCAAAAAGTCAGGGCGTGATCACAACGGGTGGACTTTCGATCGACACGAACGCAAAAATCGTCACCGTTGACGGCGAAGAAGTCCGGCTGACGGCGACGGAATACAAAATCGTGGAATACCTTATGCAAAACCTCGGAAGAACGCTTTCCTCAGCGCAAATTTATGAAAACGTCTGGCACGAGGACGCTTTCGCCTCCGAAAAAACGGTTACCGTGCATATCCGCAGAATCCGTGAAAAAATCGAGTTTGACACAAAAAATCCGACTTATATTAAGGTGGTGTGGGGCATTGGCTACAAAATCGAAAAAATCAGTAATCACTAAAACTGTCTGTTTTCTTCTTGCCGTTGTGTTTATTTTCACAGGGTTTCTGACGGGGTATAATTTTTTGGTTACCGTCATGGAAAGAGCACGGACGGAAAGCGGACGCTTTTTCTACTATGCGGCGCAGGATTGTGTCTCGGATTATCTTCGGTTCGGAAAGGATTTCAAGCTGACAGAAAGTGATTTGTTTGACCGCGAGAAAGAGAATTTTATTTCGACGGCGGTTACTTCCTCCGTTGTGTTCGGAGACGGAAGCGAAAAGGCGTACGAATTCTACCGCAAATCGGTTGAGCAAGCGGCGAAAAAGAGTATGGTTGACAATTTACAGGGACTTTCGTATCCGGACTTTTTTGATCGGTATTTTCAGGGCTGCTTCCGGCTCGAAAAAATCAGCGACTGCTCTTTGAAATATCACGGCCAGCTTTTTGACTATCTGGAGGGCTACTCTGTCGAAGAAGAGGATCAGTATTTTGATGATGAGGATGAGGTT
>JBJFHV010000475.1:0-6011 GCA_051894015.1 Acutalibacteraceae bacterium
TGGGTAAAGCAGTCGAGAACGGTTTTATCCTTGGCAATTTTTGCGGCGGCAAGACGGTTGTATTTCTGATCGAGGAAGAACCCCGTTTTTTGTCCGTTGATGTAGTCAACGTCGTAAAAAATGCCGTTTTCACAAATCTCGGTCTTTCCGCAAAGATCAGTCGCGAGACCGTCATATTGATAAAAGCCTTTATATTCGTTAAGACCTTCTTTTTCCCGGATGCCGACATCGTTTCTTTCGAATATCGCCCGTATTTTCACACCGGATTCGGCAAGTACTTGTATCATCAGCGGAAAGATGATATCCTTTCGTTTTTCGATACCGAGACTTAAGGTTTGTGTGACAAGAATATCATGAAAGCGGTCAACCGTCAGACCGGGAAACCCGTCCGCTTCGCCGAAAATCAGGCGGCAGCAGTCAAAATCATCGCCCATGACCGTTTGACGGTAGCGCAAGCAATAACGAAGCCTGCGTTCAAAAAAGGCGGAATCAAATTTGTCGTTTGCATTCTTTGAGATGATGCGAATTCTGATTTTTGAGTTGTCATTGATAAATCCGGTTCCGAGAAAGCGCCCCTTTTTTGAAACAACGTCAACAAGATCACCGTTTTCATAACGCCCGACGGTTTCGGTAATTTCTTCACCGTAGACCCATACATGACCGTTTCGAAGACTTCGCTCGGCTTTTTCGGTGATAACGGCGATCGGATAATTTCGGCTTGCTTTCATATGTTTTCATTCCTTTAAAGTGAATATTTATTATTGAATCATAAACAGTATACCATATTTTATTCTTTTTTGTACGATCGTACTTAAAAAAACAAAAAAATTTTATATATTTACAAAATGAAAAAAGGTGTATTGACACCGATGATAAAATATGTATAATTACAGTGTTAAAATTCTGAAAGGGCGAATTTTGTTTTGCATGAAATTCGGAAAGGGTAAAAAAATGACTTTCAAAAAAATTTGCTGTCTTGTTTTGAGTCTTGTTTTGATGACCGCTGTTTTTGCTTCCTGCGGAAAGTCAAAAGGTGAAGTCACACAATTGACCGAACCGCTGGAAACCAAAGACGTAGCTTCCGGCGAAACAACGAAAAAGGCGGAGGAAACAAAGGCCGACGAGACGACCGAAAAATCAAACGAAACGGAGGCGGATGAAATGGATCATCCCAAGGTACTTGTAACAATGAAAGAGGGCGGGAAGTTTACGATTGAGCTTTATCCCGAATACGCCCCGAAAACCGTCGAAAACTTCCTGAAGCTTGTCAATGACGGCTTTTATAACGGTCTGACGTTCCACCGTGTCTATGCCGGATTTATGGCGCAGGGCGGCGATCCCGAGGGAACCGGAATGGGCGGAAGCAAGGATAAGATTTACGGTGAATTTTCAGCGAACGGATTTTCTCAGAACACGCTTTCTCATACAAGAGGAGTTGTTTCTATGGCCAGAAGTCAGGAAAATAATTCCGCGTCGAGCCAGTTCTTTATCTGTTATTCCGACGGCTGTACGCAGCTTGACGGTGAATATGCCGCTTTCGGAAAGGTGATTGAAGGCATGGATGTTGTGGATTCTTTCTGTGACCGTGAGATGCAGTATAACTCATTCGGCGAAAAAGCGTCGCCGGTTGAACCGATTTATATTGACACAATGGTTCAGCTGTAATGATGAAAAAAGAGTATGAGGTTGCGGTTTCTGCCTGCTTGTGCGGTTTTAACTGCCGCTACGACGGAAAAAGCAAGCCCGATGAAACAATCAGGGCACTTTATGAAAGCGGAAAAGCACTTCCTGTCTGTCCCGAAGTCTCAGGCGGTCTGACGACGCCGAGGACACCTTGCGAAATCGTAAACGGAAGAATTCTTTCGTCTGACGGTGAGGACAGAACCGAAGCGTATTTGCTCGGCTCAAAGCGGGTTCTTGAAATCTGCCGTGAGCATTCAATCAAAAAAGCAATCCTCAAGCAAAACAGTCCCTCCTGCGGAACCACACATATTTATGACGGAACGTTCAGCGGGAAGCTGATTGAGGGAATGGGTGTGACGGCCCGGCTTCTTTCGGAAAACGGGATTGAGGTTACAGGCGAAAAGTAATATTTCGAAATGAAAAAGAAAATATGCCGGCGGAACAAGTGCTTTCGCCGGCTCGTTTTTTCTTACGATTTTCTGAAGCTTTCCTTACGATTTGCGGTCTTGTATTGAAAAGAAAGAGACGATGATTTATTCTTGAAATACACCAATTGTAAGGACTGATAAAAATGAAGAGAAGAAAGAAAATCAAAAAAGCGGCGCTTGCTTTCGTCGTTGCAGTCTGTATTTTGACAGTTTATGTTTTATCCGTCAACTTTTATATTATCGGCAGTGCACAAAAGTACATCGTCAGCCGAAATGAAACCGCTTTTTTAAAAAATATTGACTGTGTTCTTGTCTTGGGCTGCGGTGTGAGACCGGACGGAAGTCCGTCGGATATGCTCGGGGAAAGAATTCAAGAGGGGAGCGAGACATTTAAAGTCTGCTCAGCGGATTATCTGTTTCTGACGGGAGACGGAAGCTCACGGGACGGCTACGATGAGCCGGCGGTCATGAAGCAGGTATGTATGGAAAATTACGGGATTGCCGAAGAAAAAATAATGACCGATGCATACGGTCTTTCAACCTACGACAGTATTGCAAACGCAAAGAAAAACGGGGCCGAGAGAATCATCATTATCACGCAGTCGTATCATATGCCGCGGGCTTTGTTTATTGCAAGACAGCTCGGATTAGAGGCTTACGGCGTCGAAGCGCATCTTTTGCGGTATCCGGCGCAGATACTCTGGTCAGCAAGAGAGGTGCTTGCAAGAAACAAAGACTTTTTGAAATGCATTTTATAAAAATGAAACTCTATATAGATTCATTTACGGCGATGAATTGCGTATGATATAGTAGGCAATCATCGACAGAAAGGAGTGGATCGATATGCCTTCAATAAAGAAGAACGCCGTATCCGCTGCTGTGTTTATCGCAGTGTTTCTTGCCGTATACTTGGTACTCTGCTTTGCCGTCCCCGGTCTGAGAATTAAATTAGCTGCTGAACCGACGGTATACTTTATCGAAAGCATCAGGTCTATGGCTTTTATCAAGTCGGCGGTTTCCTTTGCTGTTGCCTTATTTGCCGTGAAGATTTCAATGGCAATTCCAAGGACGGAATAAGGCAAGCCCGGTTGACGGATTTCTTTCAGATGATTCGGAAAAAAACAATGATTCACGGTTTGTTCCGGTATAGCCTGCATGCATCTAATGCGTGCTTTTCGATACAAAAAAGCGGCCTCGCAACGGAGACCGCCTTTTGTTTTGTTCTTATTCATCAGCATCTGCACCGCCGGTGAACTTAGCCATGAATTCACTGATGAAAGCAATGATCTTATCAATGAGAGCCTTGAAATCAAAGTCAGCGAGGAATTCCTTAATCTGTTCCATGGTTTGCACTCCTTTCTTTTATAAACAATGTAATAACATTGTTAAGATTATGCCAATTCTATTAGACAAAACTTAAAAATAATTAAAAAATATTAAGAGAAAGTTAAAAATTATATCTTTTTATATACCATTCGGCTGCCGATCATTTCCGCTGTATAGACATTTTCGTCAATCAACCCTTGCAAAATACCTTTTACGGTAACGCCGATTTTGGTATACTTGTCCGGATTGTAGTCGAGATCCCATTGTCTGTCGGCTTCTTCCAGAATTCCCTCGAAGGAACGGCCGTCAGCGATGGACGAGATAAAAGCCTTGATTTTTCTGAGTTCGTCGGCGTTATACAGTGCAAGCTCTTTTATGCTTTCGCCGGCGGCTGCATGAGCCGGAACGAAGTAGTCCCCCTCGAGTTCGGCGACCTTGCGGGCGGTTTCGATACTTGGATTGATCAGTAGAAAGAACGGGATTTTATAGCCGTCAAACGTTTCTTTCGCCAGTACGGAGTCCGCCGTAAACCATACGCCGTCGGCCGTCTTGATTCCGACCATATTCAGTGTATGACCCGGTAAACTGATCAGATCAAAGCCGTCGGGTAAAATGTCTTTGGTCAGAAGCTTCGTACGCTTGCCGGTCGGCACATATGTCGGATCAAACGGTGCACGCATCGGAACAGCCGTAAAATAGGCCGTTCTTTCAAGCGCAAGAACATCGACAAACAGTCTTTCGGTTTCGGGCGCATAGATATCACAGCCGTATTTTTCCTTAAAAAAGTCGTTGCCGTTGATGTGGTCAAGATGAGAATGGGTGTTGACGATGAATTTAACCTTCCAATTGCGTTCGGTCAAAGCGGCATCAAGATCCTTGACGCTTTTTTTGTGGTCGCACGAGTCAATCAGCATCACTTCATTGTTCCCGAGATCATAGACGCCGACCTTAGCGAAGCTGTCTAAGTAATAGGTGTTTTTTGCACATTGAATAAGCTTGAACATGGCTTGTCCGCCTTTCCTTTTTTTGTACTATAATAAATGCCCGATTGTCAATCGGGTTGACTTTTGAATAGTATTCGTGATATGATGAATAAAATTCTTAATTGGGGTGAAATCATTGAAAGTTGCCGTCGTCGGATCAAGAGATATCGAGCTTGAAATCCAAAGAAAATATCTGCCCGAAAATGTGACGGCGATCATTTCCGGCGGTGCAAGAGGAATCGACAAAAGCGCACGCCGACTTTCGCAAAAATACGGACTGGAGCATGTTGAGTTTTTGCCCGATTACGAAAAATACGGGACTCGTGCGCCTCTTGTCCGAAATGACAAAATTGTAGATACGGCGGATATGGTCGTTGCTTTTTGGGACGGCAAAAGCCGCGGCACCGGATATGTGATCGGGCTTTGCCGAAAAACAGAAAAACCGATCATTGTTTATATCGTCGAAAACGGACATATTACCGACGTGAAAAACGAAAATATGCCGCTGCGCTGGTGACAATGCCGTCAGCAAGCGGGGTTTTCATTAAAACGCTGACTGTCCGTTGAAGAACGCGAGCGAAAGACTTGCAAGGGCAGGAATGATCTTTTTGATGTCAACATTCGTTGTGTTGACGCAAAGATCGTAATTCTCCTTTTCGCCCCAGCCGCCGTTGCCGATCAGCTCACGGTTTGAGACTCTTGCAGAGTCTATTTTTTTTATCTTTTTTGCGTATTCTCTGTCGGTGAGGGTTTCTCCCTGCGGTGCTCTTTGACGGCAGCGGAGAATTTTGGAAGGCATGTCGGCATAGACGAAAATGTTGAAAGTGTTATATTTTGAAAGAATGATATCGGCGCTTCTTCCGACAATGACAAAATCCCGCCCCTTCTGTGCAATCTCGGTGATGATCTGCTGTTCGGCAAGAAGAATTTTATTGAAATTCTGCGAAGCGGAATCGGGATAAGTAAACGTGCGGCCGAAGGTCAGCGGAAAAATTTTCGGAAGCCCTCTGTCGAGCATTTCTTCCACATAGTCGGGATCAAAAGAGCTTTTTTCGGCAATCCGGTTGATGATTTCGCGGTCATAATAATCAAAGCCCAGTTCGTCGGCAAGCCGTTTGCCGATTTCTCTTCCGCCGCTTGCGAATTCACGGCTGATCGTGATGATTTTCATAACACCGCCCCTTTCATTCATTCTACAATCATTATATTCTCACGGACTTTATGTGTCAATAAACATTGCCTGCTTTTTTCGGCAGAAGTCCTTGAAGAAATCGAAAAAGTCAATAACGGAACTCGAGTCTGTTTTGTTCAGCTTGTAGTCGATGATAATGTCTCTGCGGCAAAGCGGCTGTTCGATTTCGAGAAGCCTTACCTTGTCACTGTCAAGACTGCCCCAGGTGAATTCCGGCCAGAAGCCGACGCCCATATTGGCGGCGATCATATTCCGTACGGCCGCCGGGCTGTCACTTTCGAAAATAATCCTCGGACTGAAGCCTGCATGGCGGCAATAGCTGTAGCAGATCAATCGAAGCTGACGTGAGCCCATCAGGCTGATAAAGCCTTCGTCAGCGGCTTCGTGCAGTTGTATACT
>JBJFHV010000476.1:0-5999 GCA_051894015.1 Acutalibacteraceae bacterium
AATTCCTTGCAGAATCTGAAATTCCTTGATATGTCCTGCGCGGCGGTCAGCTTACCGGCATACGCATTATATAAAAACACTTCCCTGACAAATGTAATTCTGCCCTCCGGTATTACCACCTTAAAATCGTATACATTCTACGCAAATAAGGCGCTTTCGTCCGTATATGTTCCCTCGGCAATAACAACAGTTGAATCGAAAGCTGTTTACACTTCGTCGGGCACGACGCCTACAATATACACGGACAGCGAAGATGCCGCCGCTGTTGCATTTGCACAAGGCTATCCTTATGAATATGTCGCCACACATACATCTCACAGCTTTGATACCCTTGCTTACGGTAAAGAACCCGACTGCGTAAACGGAAGTGAAACCATTTACACCTGCGAATGCGGTCATTTTGAATACAGCGCACAGCCGTGCACAGGAATCCATATGTATGAATGGGTTGTTGATGCGCAGCCGACATGCACCGAAACGGGAACGAAGCATCAGGTCTGCACGGTTTGTCAGGCAACCGCAAGCGTCGGCACGGTCATTCCTGCAAACGGTCACACCAAGATTGTGACGAAGGAAGCAAAAGAAGCGACCTGCACCGAGACCGGCAACACAATAGAAGAAAGCTGTTCGGTCTGCGGCGCTGTGCTGACGGCAAGCACACTGATTCCTTCAAAGGGTCACACGAAGACGATTACCAAAGCGGCAAAGGAAGCAACTTGTACCGAAGTCGGTAATACGGCGGAAGAAAGCTGCTCGGTCTGCGGCATCGTTCTGACTGAAAGCACGGTTATACCGATGAAGGATCACACGAAAGTGATTTCCAAGCCGGCAAAGGACGCCACCTGTACCGAAATAGGCTATACGGCAGAAGAAAGCTGTTCGGTCTGCGGTAAGATTCTTGTAGCGCAGACACCTACCGGCGCACTCGGACACAGCTTTACAACCTATGTTTCTAACGGCGATGCAACCTGCACAGACGACGGAACAAAGACTGCAACCTGCGACCGTTGTGATGCAACTGATACAATCACTGATACCGGCTCTGCCAAGGGTCATACCGTGGAAATCATTCCGGCAGTACCTGCCACCTGCACCGAAACCGGACTTACCGAGGGTAAGAAGTGCTCGGTCTGCGGCAAGGTGTTAGTCGCAGGCACGGTGATTCCGATGAAAGAGCACACGAAAGTGATATCCATGCCCGGCAAGGACGCAACCTGCACCGAAACAGGTTACACGGCACAAGAGAGCTGTTCAGTCTGCGGTAAGGTGCTGACCGAAAGTACGGTGATTCCGCTTAAGGAACACACAAAAGTGATATCCAAGCCCGGCAAGGACGCAACCTGTACTGAAACGGGTTACACGGCAGAAGAAAGCTGTTCGGTCTGCGGTGTTGTTGTAACAGAAAGCACAGTGATTCCGCTTAAGGCGCATACAAAAGTGATATCCAAACCCGGCAAGGACGCCACCTGCACGGAAACGGGATATACAGCAGAACAAAGCTGTTCGGTCTGCGGCGTTCTGCTTACGGCAAGCACAGCGATTCCGGCAAAGGGACATAATAAAGTTGTAAGCAAGGCGGCAAAAGAAGCCACCTGCACCGAAAACGGCAACACGGTCGAAGAAAAATGCTCGGCTTGCGGTATTATTATGACGGCAAGTACGGTGATTCCGGCGAAGGGTCACAGCTATGTAGCTTCGTCCGTTCACGCAACCTGCACCGAGGACGGTTACACGCTTCACCGCTGTTCGGTCTGCGGAAGTTCCTATAAGGATGGAATCATTCCTGCCACGGGTCACACCGACGCAGACGGAGACGAAATCTGCGATATCTGCGGTGCGGACATGAATCCTTCAAAGAATTGTTCGTGTATATGCCACAAGACAGGCTTCATGGGCTTTATCTATAAGATTGCAAGGTTCTTCTGGAAGCTTTTCAAAATCAATCAGACCTGCGAGTGCGGAGCCACTCATTGGTAAGCAACACAACAGCCTGCTGAGTTTTCAGCAGGCTGTAATTAATTATCTTGTGCTTTTTGAATTCTGACCTTTGAGGGCTTATTTTTCCCACTTCATGATGGTCTTTCCGAACGCTTTCTTGGTGTCGAGATCGAACGCTTCCATCATGTCCTTGATATTGCGTACGGGCTTGACGATGCCGACCATGTGGCTTAAATATTCCACGATATCCGGGTACTTATCGTACATTTCGACCGTCTTGACAAAGTCGGCTCTGCCGCTTCGGCTGCTTCCGAACATACGAAGCCCCTTTTCGAGCATCATTCGGGTGTTGATCGGAACGGGGTATTCGCTGACGCCGAGAATAGATATGGTTCCGTCGGGGTTGATGTAGTCGATAATCTGGTTGATGGCAACCTGAGAGCCGTTGCCGCCGACACATTCAAAGGCGTGATCAAGCTGTAAGTCGTCGGGAATTTCGGTTGTCAGGAAGGTCTTGTCCGCAAAAGTGAAATCGGCAAGCTTCTTAGGAACGATGCCGAAAACGTAAATCTTCGTTTCGGGGAAGAACTTTTTGAGGAAAAGACTTGTCATATAGCTTAAGTTTCCGTCGCCCCACACGCCGATAACGTTTCTTCTCTTGTGCGCAAATCTGTCGAAACGGGAAATTGCATGAACGCTTACGGAAACGATTTCCGTGAAAGCGGCAACCTCCGGATCAATGCCGTCGGGAAGAAGAACCAGTCTGTCGGCGGGAAGCTGAACATATTCCTGCATAAAGCCGTCAAAGCCGCTTGCTCTGAATTTGCTCGAGCGCAGATAATTTTCGGCGATGATTTCGTCCTCTTCCACCGGTGTGTTGGGGATCATAACAACCTTGTCGCCGGGCTTGAAGCTTCCGTCCGGACAGTATACCACTTCGCCGATGCCCTCGTGAATCAGCGCCATCGGGAGCTTTTTGGCAAGTACCTTGGCGTCTCTCGTACCCTGATAATAACGCTGGTCGGCGTTGCAGATCGAAAGATACAGCGGGCGGACGATAACCTCCGGCTTAAAAATATCAATTTCGTTGAAAGCGATTTCAAACTTTCTCGGCTGTGTTAATCTGTAAACAGTATTAAGCATTTGTTTTACCTCACTTTATCTCTTTGTCCTCAAGAAGCGCCATCGCAACTCTCAGGTCATACGGATAGGTGAGCTTGATGTTGTGAACCTCGCCCTGAATCATGTGAACGTCATAGCCCTTCATGCTGAAGATCTTGCAAGCGTCGGTAAGAATGGCTTTTTCGTCCTCGGTAAGGCCGTAATAGAGTTCTTTTAAAAGCTTGGCCTTGAATGCCTGCGGTGTCTGACCCTGATAAAGCTTGCTTCTGTCGGGAATCGAGCTGATGGTGCTGCCGTTCTGACTTTCAACGATGGTATCCGTTGCGGGAACCACCGTGTCCGTCGCGCCGTATTCAAGGGCGGCTTCGATGTTTTCGTCGATGATTCTTGCCGAAACGAAGGGACGGACCGCGTCATGGGTGACGATGATCGTGTCGTCGTCAAGACCGTCGGTTTCTTCGATATATTTGATCGAATTCATGATCGTTTCGTTTCTTGTGCTGCCGCCCTTGAGAACGACAATTCTGTCATTTTCGGGGAGGAATTTGGCAAGAATGTTCTTTGTGTAGCTGACCCACTGGTCGGGGCAGAGAATAATGATCTTTTGAAAACAGCTTTTGACAAAAAACTTTTCAACCGTATGAACAATAATCGGCTTGTCCTTAAGCGTTATATATTGCTTGGGTTTTTCAAGGTTTCCCATTCTGCTGCCGATACCGCCGGCGGCAATGACTGCATATACCATAATTTTCACCTCATAATTGAATTGATTTCTTTTCATTTTACAATATCTTTGACGGATTGTCAACTTTTTATCATGCTTGTCGGGAATTAGAGGATAATCCGCTTTCTGCCGACATCTTCGGCTTATGTGTGACGAGAAACATATTCTTCGAGGCAAAGGTCGTTTTCGGTGATATATTTTGCCGCCTTTTTTCCGACAAAGCGAAAATGCCACGGCTCATAAGCGATTCCCGTGAGATCCGCTTTTTCTTCGGGATACCGTAAGATAAATCCGTACCGCCATGCGTTCTGACTGATCCAGCGGTATTCGCGCTGGCCTTTGAAATCCTCACTGCTGCCGTTTTCGGTGTGATAGATCGAAAAGTCAACGGCGTAGCCCGTGTGATGCTCGCTGAAACCCGGCTGCTGGACATATTTTTCGGTGTAGCTCTTGCCGTGGGACAAAAGATATTTTTCATATAGCTTCTTCTGGTCTTCAATGCTTCTGTAACCGCTGATCACGTTCACATTGGAAAGCCCTGTTTCTTTTTTAAAATCGTCCATCATCGAATTGAGCGCTTCGATGACCTCTTTTTTTAACTGAACGTTTTTATCTTTAACAAGATAGGACTTCGTTTTGTTTTCGTAAACACTGACAAGATTCATCGGCTGTTTTTCATACTTGTTTCGGCTGTTGACGAGTAAAAGGGGGTTATTGGTTTTGTCGATAATGACATCGGACAGACTGCTGTTTTGCCCGGTTTCACAGCGGATATATTCAATCAGCCCCGTCAGTTTGTTGTATGTGACGCCGATTATGATGACGGCGCATACAACAGCCAGTGTATAAAAGAATATCTTGGTTTTCGTATTTTTGTTTTTCATTTTTCAAGCTTCCTTTCCCTTGATTCTGCCTATATTATGAACCGATCAAAGATAAATTGTTTTAAGAAAAGCTTACGAAAAACGAAAGATTAGTATAAATTCATAAAAAACTCTCAATACCGTCAACAGATTTTGCTTTTTTGCCTTATTGACATTTTACGGGCTTTTGTTTATAATCTCTTTTGGATTTCTAAAGACGTATATTGATATCATGCGCTTTGATTTTTTATATTAAAGGGTGGTTGTTCGGTGAAATTCGGAGAGTATCTCGAAGAATGTATTAAAAGAAGGGGAATTCCTGTCGGAACGGTGGCATCACAGATCGGAATCAACAGAGGAAATCTGTACAGTGTTTTTTCGGGCAAGCGCAAAATATCCGAGGATAATCTGAGTCAGATTATATCTTTGCTCGAGTTGTCGAATACGGAAACACAAAAACTTTATAATAAGTATTTTGAGTTGGAATACGGCAAAAACGAGTTTAAGCGAGTCCGGTGTATTTTTGATCTTTTAAACAAAATGCCGGATTATTATGACGCACAAAAGCCTCCGGTAAATCCGGTTGCCGATTTCAAAAATCTTTCCGGTGAGCAGGATATTGTATCGGCGGCAGATTTTATTATCGAAAACAGCAAAGGGGAAATCGTCTCCAATTATTCATGCAGACTTGAAAAGCTTGATGAGCTTTTCTTTTACTATGTCAAAAAAGCAGGCTTTCACTTCCGTCATCTTATTTATCTGCCGTTTGATTCAAAAGGCACACAGGATCTTGAAAACCTGTTTTCCTGCGTACGTTTTATGCAGGAAAGATGTTTTCCTTATCTGGTTGAGGTGTCGTCGTTAAAGGCCAATACGCTTGTCTATCCGTATTTTATCATCAGTGAGAAATACGTTATGGTGTTTGACGAAACAAGCGGTACCGTCATTGACAGCGAAAGCTTTGCCGGAACCTTTTCCGGGAAAATCAATGAGATGTTTTTTAAAAAAGCCGAAAAGGTCGGCGATGTTCCCGGCGATATTCTTGAGATTAAGGATCTTTATACCAAAAGCTTCCTGTCGGACGCCGATTTTCGGTATGAGCTCGGACCGTATCCGTGTGTTGCGCCTTTCGGCGATAAAAAGTTTTTCTCGGATATTGCGGTGGACAGTATGCCGAAAGATCTGAAAAATGAGCTTGTCAATATCTGCTATGACCATTATCAGCGAATGCTTTCAAGTACCGATTTGGTGCATATTTTAGCGTACGATGCTATTGACAAGCTGATCGAAAAACGGGTCGTTGACGAGCTTCCCGGCGATTACTGCAAGCTGATGAACGAAGAGCAGGTTCT
>JBJFHV010000477.1:0-5985 GCA_051894015.1 Acutalibacteraceae bacterium
GCTTGCCCTCGGTACGCAGACCGAAAAACGGCGCTTTTTCGCCTTTTTGTTGATATAGATATCCTCAACCTGCTCCACCTGAGCGATGATGCGGTTTGCGTATTCCAGAAATTCTTCGCCCTCCGCCGTGACAGTGATTCCCTTGGACGTACGCTTGAAAATCGTGATTCCGAGATTTTCCTCCAGTTCCTTGATCGCGCGGCTTAAGTTCGGCTGACCCATATACAGGTTTTCCGCCGCTTTGCTGATGGATTTTGTTTTAGCAATTTCGACCGCATATTTAAAATGTAAGAGATTCAACACTCACTCACTCCCCGTTTATATTTTTATTATGCCCTGCTTTGCCTGTAATCGAAAAAGATTCTTTGAATTTCTTCGCTGTCGGTGTTGTCGGCGTTTTGCATAATCAGATTCTTTTCGACCGTCACATGACTTTTTGCGCCCCGCTTGCCCTCAACAAGCACCAGCCACGGCGGCTTGCCCTCATGCTGACAGACAAAACGAAGCCGTTTGACCTCAAGCTTGTTTTCTCTCATACTGCAAACGATGTCGCAAAGCCGTTCGGGTCGGTGACACATACAGAACCGTCCGCCGAAGCGCAGCAAAGACGCTGCCGCTCTTACCGCATCGTCAACGGTGCACATTGTCTCGTGCCGTGCGATTTTATCCGCTTCGCTTTCGCTTTCGATGCCCGTGCCGACCGGTTTATACGGCGGATTCATCGTCACAAGGTCAAACGAGCCGGAGCCGAGCACGCCTTTGAGTTCACGCAAATCGGCATTGACCACGTTCACCCTGTTTTCAAGTCCGTTCAGAGCAAGCGACCGTGCAAGCTGACCGCAGGCAGCCGGCTGAATATCAACCGCCGTGATGTCACCGGTTTCTTTTTTACACCAAAGCAGGGGAATAATACCGCACCCCGTTCCGAGGTCGCAAAGCGTTTCCTTTTTCTTCGGATTCGCAAAATCGGCAAGCAGAATCGCGTCCGTGCCGAACGTGTGCGCCTGACTTACGATGATGCTCATGTTTTTGCCGAGCGGCTCAAGCTTTTCGGTTTCGTTCAGTTTCATTTCCATTCGTTCCCCTGTTAAAAATCAAAAAGGCTGATCTGTCTTGATTCGGGCATTCCGTCAAGTGCTCCGACCTGACGCAGTGCGTCAATAACCGCACTCGATGCGCCTGCCTTGGCGGCAAAATCGTCCACGCAGACAAAGGTGTCAACGCCCTCTCTCGCCTGCGCAAGACCGATGGCGGCGTTTTCACCGACACCGCTGAGCGCCGAAAACGGCATACGGATTTTTCCGTCCTCGATTTTATACGTTTTGGCGTCCGATTTATAAATATCAACGGGCAGAAATTCGATTCCTCTTGCCATCATCTCGTTGACAACCTGAAGTCCGGGATACATATTTCTGTCCTTGGGCGCCGCCGCTTTTCCGGCTTCCTTGATTTCTTTCATACGGTTCTTGACCGCCTGCCGTCCGGCAAGCACGGCAACTGCGTCAATATCGCCGCCGCGCACGGTCATATACGCCGCGTAGTATTCAAGCGGATAGTAAATCTTGTACCAGCCGAGCCGCAGCGCCGCACTGACGTAAGCCGCCGCATGCGCCTTCGGGAACATGTACTTGATTTTCATACATGAATCAATGTACCACTGCTCAACACCGTTGTCCTTCATAATCTGCTGAAGCTCGGGGGTAAGCAGTTTTTTGGACTTGCCCTTACGGACGATTTCCATGATCTTAAACGCAATACTCGGCTCAACGCCCTTGTGCATCAGGTAAACCATGATGCTGTCTCTCGTTCCGATAACCTCGGAAATCGTGCACACGCCGTCCTTAATCAGTTCCTGCGCGTTGCCGAGCCATACGTCCGTACCGTGGGAAAGACCCGAAACCTGCAAAAGGTCGGAGAAATTCTTCGGCTTCGCTTCCAGAAGCATTCCGATAACAAAGTCCGTGCCCATTTCGGGAATAGACAGTGTGCCGGTCGGGCAATCGATATCCTCCGCCGTGACGCCCAAAGGCGCAGGACTTAAAATCATTTCATAGATTTTCGGGTCACAGATGTCCGTTTTCATTGCCGGAATACCCGTCAGATCCTCCAAGTATTTATAAAGCGTCGGAACATCGTGGCCGAGGTTATCGAGCTTGAGTATCGTATCGTGCAGCGCATGGAAGTCAAAGTGAGTCGTAATCATGCCCTTGCTGGCGTCGTCGGACGGATGCTGAACCGGAGTGAAGTCCTCCGCCTCGTAGGCATTCGGCACAACAACCATGCCGCCCGGGTGCTGACCCGTTGTGCGCTTGACGCCGGTACAGCCCTTTGTCAGTCTGTCCTCTTCGGCACGGCTGACGTTCATGTTTCGCTCTTCCAGATATTTTTTCACAAAGCCGTAGGCGGTTTTGTCCGCAACGGTCGCCATGGTACCGGCTTTGAAAACGTGCGTAATACCGAAAAGCTCCTCGGTATAGCGGTGCGCTCTTGACTGATATTCGCCCGAGAAATTCAGGTCGATATCGGGGCTTTTGTCGCCCTTGAAGCCGAGGAAGGTTTCGAACGGAATATCGTGACCGTCCCGTTCCATCGGGACATCGCAGTGCGGACAGTTTTTCGGCGGTAAATCGTAGCCCGAGCCGACCGAACCGTCCAGGAAAAATTCGGAATGCTTGCACTCAGGACAGCGGTAGTGCGGCGCAAGAGGATTGACCTCGGAAATGCCGGCGGCGTTCGCAACATAGGACGAGCCGACCGAACCTCGTGAGCCGACAAGGTAGCCGTGATCCTCGGAGTTTTTGACAAGCTTCTGCGCAATGATATACAAAACGCCGAAGCCGTGCTTAATGATCGAGTCAAGTTCTCTCGTCAGTCGGTTCGCCACATATTCGGGGACGTCGTCGCCGTAAAGACGCTTCGTCTTTTCCCAGCAGAGCTTTTTCAGCTCCTCGTCCGCTCCGTCGATGCTCGGCGGGAAATTTCCGCTCGGAATCGGCACGATCCGTTCGGTCATATCGGCAATAATGCCGGGGTTGGTGATCACAACCTCTTTCGCCGTTTCTTCGCCGAGATAGGCAAACTCTTTCAGCATATCCTCGGTGTTGCGCAAATACAAAGGTGCCTGCTTATCGGCGTCGGGGAAGCCCTGACCTGCCATGAGGATCGCACGGTAAATGCTGTCTCCCGGGTCAATAAAATGAACGTCGCAGGTGGCGACAACAAGCTTGTGAAGCTTGTCCGCAATATGAATAATCTTTTTATTGAAGTACTGAATATCCTCAACGCTGTTGACGTTCGGATACCGTTCGCTTCGGATCATGTATTCGTTGTTACCGCAGGGCTGAATTTCAAGATAATCGTAAAACGAAGCGATTTCGAGGATTCTTTCTTCGCTTTCTCCGTTCACAACCGCACGGTAAAGCTCTCCCGCTTCGCAGGCGCTTCCGATGATAAGTCCTTCACGAAGTTTGACAAGCTCGCTTCTCGGAATGATCGGACGGCGATGGAAATACTGAAGATTCGAAAGGGAAATCAGCTTGTACAGATTCTTAAGGCCCGTGTTGTTCCGGACAAGGATAATCATGTGATAATACTTTGCCTTTTTCTCCTTTTTCCATTCGTCAAACGAACGGACTGAGTCGTCAATATAGTACGCCTCCATGCCGTAGATGATCTTGATTTTGCCGTCTGCCGCCGCTGTCGCTTCGGGGAAAGCCTGCACAACGCCGTGGTCGGTGATGGCAATCGCCTTGTGTCCCCACGCAATTGCCCTTTTGACAAGGTCTGCCGCGTCTGTCATGCCGTCCATCATCGACATTTTTGTATGAAGATGAAGCTCGACACGTTTTTCTTCGGCGTCATCGGTCGGCGGAATTTTATCGACAAGCGAAATCGCTCTCGGAGAGATCACATTTTCACCCGAATATTTATCGTAGGTGATGTCTCCTCTGATCAGCACGGTCACGCCGTCCTTGAGTTTTTCAAGAAGCTTTTCGCAATGCTCTTTGCGTTCAAACACCTTACAGCTGTACGCATAGGTTCCGTCGCTGACGTTAAAGGTGATGATACAGCTTCTGCCGTCTCTCGTTTCACGGCTTTCAAACGAGAAAATATCGCCCCAGATCACACAGCTTCCGTCCTCGGGACTTATGGACTTGATCGGTACGGGAGGCTTCGTAATTTTACTGCCGTAGATCGGTTTCGCCGTTTCAAGATACAACGGAACACCGGATACGATTACATGCTCCTTGGGCTTGGCCGCCTCCGCCTGTTCACGGTAAAAGACGGGTGCAGGTGTATTTTCCTCCGCCTTTTTGATCATTTGCTGCACCTGCTCGTCTTCAACGGAAACGTCCGCTCCGTCAAAAACAACGCTGACCTCGCGGGAGAATAGCTTTCTTATCTCGTTTGCCATAAAGGTATCGCAGCCGCAGCTTCTTAAAATGTCCGCTCCGCCGTGCGTCAGCGTAATCTTCAGCGTCTTTCCGTCAAAGTCACAGGTACTGCCCTTGAAAAAGCCGTTTGAAGCGGCGACCGCCTTGTTCGTTCTCGCGACAAGGCTCGAATAAAACTCGGGGGAAAAGCTTTCCGGCGGCATTTTCGGGTTGATCACCGCCGAATCAAGCATCAGCTTTTCGCCGATTGCTTTTTGCGCCTCAGAAAGCACGCTGTCGGTGACAAGACCCGAGAACACAAGATCAAGCTCCATCAGGCGTTTTTCTTTAAAGATTCTTATATTTTCGACCTCGCAGCCGGCAAACACCGCCGCAAGGGTACTGTCTTCAAAAAGCTCACCGAACAGGGAGCCGAAACTTACACTCATTGTGATTGTTATTCCTTTCTTTTGGGAAACAATATAGATAATAATGAACCGTTACGGGAGCTTTTCAATTTCCTTGAACAGCTCGTCTACGATTTCTTCTTCGGGAACCTTGCGTAAAATTTCGCCGTGGGCGAAAATCAGTCCGCACCCGTCGCCGCCGGCAATTCCGATGTCCGCTTCCTTCGCTTCTCCCGGGCCGTTGACAACACAACCCATGACGGCAACCTTGATGTTCTTATGTACATCACGAAGCCGCTTTTCCACCTCGTCCGCAAGGGAGATCAGGTCGATTTTTGTTCTGCCGCAGGTCGGGCAGGAAACTAAGGTCGGACGGTCGTTCCGAAGTCCGATTGCCGACAGGATATCAAAGCCTGCGTAAACCTCGTTGACGGGGTCGGCGGTCAGCGATACCCGGATGGTGTCGCCGATTCCTCTTGTTAAAAGCGAGCCGATACCGACCGCAGACTTGATGATGCCCATTCGCTGTGTTCCGGCTTCGGTAACACCTAAATGAAGCGGATACAGGCACATTCCGGCTACGGTCTCATACGCCTTTATCATATTACTGACGTTTGAAGATTTGATTGAAATAACGATATCGTCAAAGTCGAACTTTTCAAGCAGTCTGACATGGTACATCGCACTTTCCGCCATCGCTTCGGGCGTCGGTGCGCCGTATTTTTCAAGAATGTCTTTTTCAACGGATCCGGAATTGACACCGATCCGAATGGGCACGCCCGCATTTTTACATTTTACGGCAACCGCTCTGACATTTTCGTCACAGCCGATGTTGCCCGGGTTGATTCTGATTTTGTCCACCCCGGCGTCAACGCAGGCAAGAGCCAGCTTATAATTAAAATGGATATCCGCCACGATCGGCACAGACACATTTTCTTTGAGTGCGGCAATCGTTTTGACCGCCTCCATGTCGGGCACGGCGGCTCTGATAATCTGACAGCCTGCTTTTTCGAGTGCAACAGCCTGTTTTACGTTGCCTTCGATATCATGAGCCGGGATATTCAGCATCGACTGCACGCTTACCGGGCTGTCGCCGCCGATGAAAAGATTGCCGACTCTAACTTTTTTACTGTTTCTTCTTTCTGTCATAGTCGCTCACCCTCCTTAATCAAAATCAAATTCGTCTTCGTTTTTTATCCTGAAAA
>JBJFHV010000478.1:0-5959 GCA_051894015.1 Acutalibacteraceae bacterium
AGACTCCGGCCTCTCACGCCGGCAACAGCGGTTCGAATCCGCTACGGGTCACCATGATTTATCAGGTAGCAAGAAAGCTTTGGATATTTAGTTCAGAGCAGTCGGTGTCTTTAGCGATGAGGGTCCACCCGTTCCCATCCCGAACACGGCAGTTAAGCTCATCAGTGCTGACAATACTTGGCTGGAAGCGGCCCGGGAAGATAAGGCGATGCCGACATTACGCCACCTTAGTTCTCTCTAAGGTGGTTCTATACTTTGCCTTAATAGCTCAGTCGGTAGAGCACGCGGCTGTTAACCGCGGTGTCACAGGTTCGAGTCCTGTTTGAGGCGCCATGAAAAAAGCACTTCTTCGGAAGTGCTTTTTTCAATGACATTCGCCTTCGGCGAGTGAAATATCCTGCGGATATGAAATAGCTTGCGCTATGAAATATTTGCTTCGCAAATGTGATCGGCGAATTTTACTTCACATTTTGTCGTTAGACAAAATATTTCATAATCGTAAGATTATTTGCTCCTCTTTGTTCGATGAAAAATCCGGACAAAAATGAATCTTGTCCGGATATAAATATATTTGGTGGAGACTGGCGGGCTCGAACCGCCGACCTCCTGCGTGTGAAGCAGGCACTCTGACCAGCTGAGCTAAGCCTCCATATATAATAGCATAATACAATCCGCCGGAAGAATCAAGTAAAATCGTAAATATTTTAATATTTTTAATCCGTTTTTTCTATATAGTAAGTGGCTTTGGATTGCTGAGTTGCGATTCCGATTTATACAGGCTCGAGAATAAATACGGATTCTGCTTCTGATTCAAGAAACACGTTCCCTGGGCTTATCCGCAACAGACAGTTCCTTGTATTTTTTATCGGATATGATATAATGGCCTTGAGGTGATAAAAACATGGAAACGAAAGATATTTTATTGGAACTTCGGACGAAAAACGGCTTGTCGCAGGAGGAACTTGCTAAAAAACTCTTCGTGACCCGTCAGGCCGTTTCCCGTTGGGAGATCGGTGAAACCGTACCCAATACGGAAACCTTGAAGCTGTTGTCGAAATTCTTTGATGTTTCTATCAATACGCTTCTCGGCTCTCCGAGAAAACTTATCTGTCAGTGCTGCGGAATGCCGTTGGAGGATGCAACAATCAGTAAAGAGATTGACGGCACATTCAACGAAGAATACTGTAAATGGTGCTATGCCGACGGAAAGTTTGCTTATACAAGTCTTGAAGAACTGACGGACTTTCTTGTCGGCCATATGGCAAACGAAAACCAGCCGGCCGGGCAGGTGAGAGCCTATTTTGAAGAAATGCTGCCAAAACTCAATCATTGGAAGGATTTGAAAAAAGGAGATTGATAATGCAAAGTGAAAAGAAATCCGATATACAAACCGAATATGATAAGGCGCAGGCGCTTTATGAAAAGGGGGAGTATCAGAAAGCGTTGGAGCAGTTTAACCGGATTGCACCGGAATGGCCTGACCTGAGTGTGCTCAACTATATCGGGTGCTGTTATATCGGGACGCAAAACTACGAAAAGGCGGAGGAGATTTTTCGCTCTCTGAGTGCAAAGTCCCCTGATTGGGAAAGACCGTACTTCAACCTTGCAAGGGCTCTTCTTGAAGCCGGTAAGGAGGGAGAGGCTTGCGCGTATTTACAAAGGGCGATTGCACTTAATCCGTCAAATGCCGATTCCTATTTTTATTTGGGTGTTTATTACCGCAAAAAGCGGCAGTGGGATCGGGCGCTTGACTGCTTTTTGAAATCGGAGAAGCTTGATGGCCGGGACGCAGAAGTACATATCAACCTGTCGGCTTGCTATGCCGAAACCGGAGAGCTTGAAAAATCTCTGTCGGAAGCACAGAAAGCTTTGGAACAACGTCCGTCGGACCCCGATGCCCTGTTTAATGTCTCAAGGGTATTGATTTGGCTGAAAGAATACGAAAAAGCATTTCAGGTTTTGCGCAATCATCAGGAAAGTGTTCATGGCGACTTGGGGTTACTGAAAAATTTGTTCGTTTCTGCCTTACGGCTTGAAAAGTATGACGTATGCACCGAAACGGCAAAAAGCATTCTTGCTATTGATGAAAACGATATAGCTTCAAAGAAATTCTTGACGGATATTCAATAGGGGATATAAAAAATGTCGGAATTTTAAAAAATTATTAACAAACCGTCTTGATGAATCCTTTCTGTTATGTTACAATTAGTAAAATCATTGTTAAAGGAGAACATATATGAACCACATTCTTGTAACAGGCGCCGCCGGCGGCATGGGAAGAGCTATCTGCAATCGTCTGAAAGGTTACGGCTATACCGTTTACGGAATTGACTACCGTGAGCCGGAAACCGATCTCGGCGTGAAGTTTTATACCTGCGACGTTACAAAAACCGATTCCATTACAGCTGTTTATGAAGCGATCGAAAAGGAATGCACACATCTTGACGCAATCGTTCACACGGCCGGTATTTATGATCTGGATTCGCTTGTTGAAATGACAGAGGAGCGCTTTACCCGGATTTTTGATATCAACCTTTTCGGAATTTACCGTGTCAATAAGATCTTCAAGCCGATGCTTTCGGACGGAAGCCGTATTATCATCACCTCCAGTGAGCTGGCTCCTTTGGATCCGCTTCCGTTTACCGGTATTTACGGAATCACCAAGGCGGCGGTCGAAAAATATGCTTTTTCGCTTCGTCAGGAGCTCAACCTCCTCGGTATCAGTGTTTCGGTTATTCGTCCGGGCGCCGTCAAGACAGGACTTCTCAATGTTTCTACCGTTGCGCTGGATCGTTTTATTGACAATACGAAGCTTTATAACGCAAACGCCCAGCGCTTTAAGAAAATCGTAAACAGCGTTGAAGCAAAAAACGTACCGCCCGAGGCAATTGCCGATGCGGTTGACGCCGCTTTGACGGATAAGCGTCCGAAGTATATTTATAACGTCAACAGAAATCCGCTTTTAAGGCTTCTGAACGCTATGCCCGACCACGCACAGGTCGCTGTTATTAAGATGATTCTGAAATAAGGACATGAAAAGTGTCCTGCTTATGAAGAAAGCACTGTAATATTTTCATTTATATATCGGCATCGAAGCAATATCGGTGCCGTTTTTGTTGATTACAGCAAAACTAAAAATTACCTCAGGTAAAGGAAAAAATTGTAAAGGGGAGAAAAGTTTGGGATCGGAACGTCAGATTCATTCTGATACAGGAACATATATAGCTATTGACAAAAGTATATATTGATGATAAGATAATGGCATAAAAATTGAAAGGAAACGGCCATGTATGCAGATTTTATACGATATTTCGTCCGATACCCTGTCGCAGGCGCCGAGATTGATTTCAGCTATCGGCGGTGTCATCATGGCATGTCTGTTTCTTTTGCTTCTTGTCGATCTGAAAGGGGACTTAAGCGATAAAAAGGAAAGAAGGCACTTTTCTGGGTACTTCTGCGTTATTTTCTTGCTTTTTCTGTTTAGTTTACTTGGTTTTTCAATGGAGTGGAAAGATTACAATAAAAATTACTTTGTAGAAGAGTACACCGTTGGAAACTATGATGTTTCACAGGGCGAAGTAAAGTTTGATGAAGAACAATATGAAGGCTCTTTGACTTTTAGTGTTGGAAATACTGATTTTGAAATAAAGTCCGATTCGTTTGTCAACAGGGGATATCGGGTTGGAAACTATAACGGATCTTTTGATAACGGCGATGTAATCAAGGTGTTTTATGTTGAAAATCCGGGTACGCTGACCGATCAATACATAGCATCTGCCTATCCGGATAAGGTCATCGTAAGGATAGAAAAGAGCATAGACGAGCGCGGCGAATAAAACGTCAACGGAGGGCTTTTCATGGATTTACTCTTTGATTTTCTTTTTGAACTGCTTGGCGAAATCATTTTTGAACCGATTCTTGCGGTGTACGCGTGGGTGATGTCTGCTTTTACAAAGGGCAGAAAAAATGCGGACGAGAAAAAAGACAGGTACTTTGTTGCGTTCGAAGTGCTTGCACTGCTTGTTGCGTTTATCATCGGCGGCGTTATGCTGCTTGAAACCGGCGGCGCAAGCAAGTGGGGCAGGGCTTTGCTTGTGATTTCGTGCCTGATATCGGCGGTACAGATTGCGGTCGGGTGCGTAATAAAACACAAAAACAGGAAAAAGGACGGCACGGTGTGAGTTCCGGGAGGCTATGCCGGCAGAACAGAAAATAAAATAACGGAGGGTTTCAACCATGAAAAAAGCATTTGTTATCATCATAAGTCTCGTTCTCTGCGTTCTTGCCGTGTTTTTCGTCGGCAAAAAGGCACTGGGCGGCGGAATTCGCTCCTATAACGCCGACACACCGCAGGCGGCAGTAGCTTCGGAATTCGGAAGTGAGCCGACAGAGCTTCTTTGTGAGCCGGTCACGCTGACCGCTTCGGGAAAGGAGTTTTGTTTACTTGTTTACCCGAACGGAAAAGATGAATTCTGTGTTGCCTTTACGGAAAAGAAAAACGGAAAGTATGCTTATATTTATCAGAACACGTTTACTTCGGACGAAATTACCGACAACTTCGGTCTTACCGCTTTCGATATTTACCGTGGGTGTGATGCTGTTTTCGGAATCATGCCGGACGAACGGGATACGGTTGTTGTCAACGGCACAACAGAAGCGAAAACAGTGGAATTCCGCTTTTCGGAAAAGACTTTTAAGCTTTGGTATACTTCGGTTGACGGCGGATTTGATGCGATTGAAAAAATTGAATACAGTAGGTGAAAGCCGATCTGTTTATTCTTCCGAAAGCCTTACGAGAAATGCCTTTCCGGCGCCGACTTTCATGGGAAGCCGGCCGTTTCTGACTTCGATTTTTTCCGTAAGCTTCAGCCCGTCAGGCGTGATTTCATAAATAGAGGCAAACGCATTTTTGACGGCCACTTTCCGGTCTTTCGTATATCCGGTTTTGCTGTATGCAATATAGCTGTTTTTTTCGTGAACGTAGGGGAGGAAAACCTCGTTTTCATATTTGAGCACCTCGCCGTTTTGTGTGATGCTGCGATGCTTGCGGTATGTGACGATTCTGTCCGAAAACTCGCACCGTTCGTCAATACCTGATTTCACAATCCGAATCCGCTTGTGCCGATTGAGAAAATGATACGGTACCTGATAGGTCGCAAAACGCCCGATGAACTCCTCCGCCCAGCGGGGGTTGCTTTTTTTTACCATATCTTCGGCGTGCATATTGCCGTAAAAAAGACGGTTGAGCCTTTTCTCTCGGAATTCGCCGCCGCAGTAAACCTCGGGCGGAACGTCTAGAAGCTCTTGGTCTGTCATACGGGTGCACCACCAGCTCATCGGAATGATCCCGACGGTGTCCATCGGCGCGGATTTGCGGTGCTCTCTCGGCAGTCCGAAAATGGGCTTATTGTGCAATTTCCTGTCCTCTTTGTAGGTAAATTCCGAGGTGATGTCGATTCCTTTGGACTTGACATATTCAATCATTTTGCGCCTTGCGTCCTGCATTTCTTTAATGCTGACATACGGCGCATAGTTTTTGTAGCATTGAAAATTGTCAACATGAACGGTGCCCGTTTCGGCGATGAACGGAAAGGTTTCGATAAAACGGTCGAACTGACGTTTGAAAAGTCCTGATTCCCAATACGCCTTGTGACAGGTCTTGTAGCACTTTCTGCCGTTATAGTTTTCGATGGCGTGCGGCTTTCCGTTTCGCTTTCTGATGAGGGCTTTGTTCTTTACAAAGTCGTCAAACGACGGTGCGTTGTCGTAAGCATCGTTGAAATTAATATGGACGCTGACAACGGAATGATATTTCTTCGCTTCTTCACAAAGCCACTTGAATGAGTCAAAGGCGGTTTTGTCCTGCGGTCGTCTGAGTGCCTCGTTTACCTCGAAAAAATCGGGGTATTTGTCGTCATGGCCAAGATACTGCCAGCCGACAAGGTAGTAAATCTTCGTG
>JBJFHV010000479.1:0-5915 GCA_051894015.1 Acutalibacteraceae bacterium
TATGGTTGAATCGTTGAAATCAATCGAATAACAGAAAGAGAGAGAAAGAATATGCTTGCAAATTTAAGGGATCTATTAAAAGATGCACAGGAAAAAAACTACGCTGTCGGTTCGTTCAGCGTAGCGAATATGGAAATGATTTTAGGCGTTATCAAAGCGGCTGAGGAAACCCGCTCCCCGATCATTCTTCAGATCGCCGAGGTCCGGCTCAATCATTCGCCGCTTTCTTACATCGGTCCGATGATGCTTGCGGCAGCTGAGGAAGCCGACGTACCCGTTGCGGTTCATCTTGACCACGGCACGACGCTCGGCTGTATCCGTCAGGCACTTGACATCGGCTTTACTTCGGTCATGTTCGACGGCTCTCATCTTCCGCTTGAGGAAAACATAAGAATTACCAAGCAGGTCGTTGAAATGGCGAAAGAGTACGACGCCGCAGTGGAAGCGGAAATCGGTTGTGTCGGCGGAAGCGAGGACGGTTCAGTCGATATTGAAATGCACTGCACTTCACCCGAACAAGCCGTAAAATTTGCTGCCGAAACGGGTGTGGATGCCCTTGCCATCGCAATCGGCAACGCGCACGGCAACTACAAGCAGGAGCCGAAGCTTCGGTTTGATATTCTTGACAAGGTTCACGAAAGCGTCAGCACACCGCTCGTTCTTCACGGCGGCACGGGCATCAGCCCACAGGACTTTATCAAGTGTCACCAGAACGGCATCAAGAAAATCAATATCGCTACAGCGACCTTTGACAGCGTGGAAAAAAGCGTGCGTGAAGCCTATCAGAGCGGCAAAATCAAAGGCTATTACGACTTACACACCGCCGAAATAGCCGGTGCATACAAAAACGCAAAGAAACACATGGAAATCTTTTATTCGGTCGGAAAAGCTGAATAAACCAAAATACAATCAAATACCGAAAGGAAGAAAACATTATGAAATATGTTCAATTCGACGAATCAAAGCCCCTTGACGTGATCCCGATCGGCAGAGTCGCCATCGACTTTAACCCCACCGACATGAACCGACCCTTAAGCGAAAGCTGCAACTTCAACAAGTATGTCGGCGGCTCACCGGCGAATATCGCCGTCGGTCTTGCAAGACTCGGCAAAAAAGTCGGCTTTATCGGCAAGGTTTCCGACGATCAGCACGGAGACTTTGTTGTCAACTACTTCAAAAAGGATGGAATCGACACCTCGAACATCTTCCGGGCCAAAAACGGCGAAAAAATCGGTCTGACCTTCACCGAAATCAAAAGCCCGACCGAAAGCAGTATTCTGATGTACCGGGACGGCGTGGCAGACCTGATGCTCGAGCCGTCGGAGGTCAGCGAGGACTACATAAGCAGTGCAAAAGCCATCGTTATTTCGGGTACGGCTCTTTCGCAAAGTCCGTCAAGAGAAGCCGCGCTCAAGGCGATGATGCTTGCCAAGAAAAACGGCGTTGTCGTGATCTTTGATATCGATTACCGTGCCTACACTTGGAAAAACAAGGACGAAATTTCCGTCTATTACTCGATGGTAGCAAGAAACGCAGACATTATTCTCGGCTCGAGAGAAGAATATGACCTGACCGAAGCGATCACGGGTGTTTGCAAGACAGACGAGGAAAGCGCAAAGCTCTGGCAATCCTACGGAGCCAAAATCGTCATCATCAAGCACGGTAAGGACGGCTCGACCGCCTATACTAACGACGGCAAGAGCTATTCGATCAAGCCCTTCCCCGTAAAAGCGATGAAAGGCTTCGGCGGCGGCGACGGCTACGCTTCGGCGTTTATCCGCTGTCTGCTTGAGGGTTGGGACATGATTGACGCCCTCGAATTCGGTACGGCGAGCGCCTCCATGCTCATTTCCGCCCACAGCTGTTCGGAAGCCATGCCGAGTGTGGAAGCAATCGAGCAATTCATCAAGGAAGAAAAAGAGCTTTACGGCGAAATGGTCGCAAGAGCGTAACCCAAAAAATGATATATGCCTACGGCATATGATGAATGATATACGCCTTGCGGCGCATGATGAATGGCGGTCGCGGACTACCATGGTAACAATGAAAAGCTGTTCCCCGCGGAGCAGCTTTTTTATGTGGGGAAAAGTCAATGATTCCGGAAAAGAGATATTGGCAATGTGGAAACAAAAAGATAAAATTGCTTATTCGCTTGATTTTTACGGCGGAATGTGGTAAATTATTCGTGCGACATAAATCTGAATATTTATCACAATAAGGAGAACACTTTTTTGGTAAAAGTGCATTCTCTTATTTAACTAATGCCTTATTGTGATAGTTAAGATTTGTGTCGCAGCAAATGAGATGCATTTTTGCAGTGCGTCTCGTTTGAGGCGCACTTTTGTCGTTACACGACACAAATCCCGGGTCAGGTTCAGTACTTAAGTCGTAAGATACACAAGCTAACCTCGATATTCGGGAGGGGAAAGTGCAAAAAATTATTTTTCAAGGAGGAAACTCAAAATGCAAAAAAATCTGAAACACTCATGGAAACGACTGCTTGCGTGTCTGCTGGCGGTGGTGATGCTTGTCGGTGTCGCACCGATAGCGGATATCAGCGGCACGGCGATTAAGGCAAGTGCGGCGGGCGGTGTTGAGGCAAGGCTCAATGCTATTTTACAGGTCTATCCGACCGGTTCTTATTTTACATCAGACGGAAAAATTGATTATTCAGATAAGGACAGTCGGAATCAGTTGTCTAACATACCGGCAAGGGGTGGTTTGTCAAGCGGTGCCGAAGCCAGTCAGGTAATGAATGATGCTTGGTCTTGCTGTGCCTTTGCAAGATATGTATTTTATAATATTTTTAAGACGGGATCACAAAGAGCCGTAAGCCTTTCAGAAGCAAGACCCGGAGACTATGTTGTATTCAGCGGTCATTACGGAATTTATCTGTCACATGATGCTTCATACATTTATGTCTATGACTCTAACTGGCAAACACCTCATTCAAATCGGGTAAAATACGGAACAGCAATTGCAAGAAGCAGTCTGAATGCGATATATACAGCGACCAATTATGAAGAGGTTGACGGTGGTCCTGCAGATACAGTACCAGATATAGCTTTTTTCAATATAACCAAAGCTGACAACAGCGATGCCGGATTGAGCGGTGATGTTCCAACCCTAAGCGGTCAATATAAGTATTGGTTTAAAAAGAATACGGATGAAACAAACTATTATATAAATCTCTATATTGATGATAAATTAGTCCGTGATCATGATTCAACTGATTCATCAGGATTTTACAGCTATATTGTTGATACAAGTTTGTACAGTAACGGTGAACATATAATGAAACTGGACTACACTTATCCATCCGGTTGCGTTACTGTTGAAAAGAAATTTGTGGTGAATAACGGTATAATTTATTTTGGAATTTCTACTCCCGATAATTCAGATTGGAGTTTAACCGATATCGAAACACCGACGATTTCAGGAGAATATAAGTTCTGGTTCAAAAAACTGAATTCAGATACAAATTATTATGTAAATATTTTTGTTGACAATCAATTGGTTCTGGATCATGGTACGGTTGATGATGCCGGATATGTTTCGTATGTTGTCAACAGTGCATATTACAGTAATGGTGCACATGAGATTAAAGCGGTGTTGGCTCATTCAACCGGAGCTGAGACAGCAGTAAAAAAATTCAATGTCGAAAACGGTATAATTTATTTTGGAATTTCTACCCCTGATAATGCGGATTGGAGTTTAACCGATGTCGAAACACCGACGATTTCAGGAGAATATAAGTTCTGGTTCAAAAAGCTGATTTCAGATACAAATTATTATGTAAATATTTTTGTTGATAATCAATTGGTTTTAGATCATGGTAGTGTTGATGATGCCGGATATGTTTCGTATGTTGTCAACAGTGCATATTACAGTAATGGTGCACATGAGATTAAAGCGGTGTTGGCTCATTCAACCGGAGCTGAGACAGCAGTAAAAAAATTCAATGTCGAAAACGGTATAATTTATTTTGGAATTTCTACCCCTGATAATGCGGATTGGAGTTTAACCGATGTCGAAACACCGACGATTTCAGGAGAATATAAGTTCTGGTTCAAAAAGCTGATTTCAGATACAAATTATTATGTAAACATTTTTGTTGACAATCAATTGGTTCTGGATCATGGTAGTGTTGATGATGCCGGATATGTTTCGTATGTGATAAAAAGTCCGTTATATGCAGACGGTACACATGAAATTAAAGCGGTGTTAGCACACTCGATCGGAGCAGAAATCGCAATAAAAAAATTCACAGTAAGTAACACTAAATACACCGTTATTTTTAATGCTAACGGCGGAAGCTGTTCAACGACAAGTAAATCGGTAATCTCCGGTTCCACCTACGGTACCCTTCCGACACCGACAAGAACCGGTTATACCTTTGACGGCTGGTACACTTCGGCGACGGGCGGAACGAAGATCACTTCTTCGACTAAGGTCACCGCAACGGGTAATCAAACCCTTTATGCACACTGGACGTGCAACCACAGCTATACTTCACAGATCGTGACCGCCGCTACCTGCTGTTCAACCGGCACCAAGAAGTACACCTGCAAGACCTGCGGAAATACTTACACCGAAACGATTGCAAAAGATGCAAACAACCACACCGGCGGAACCGAACTGAAAAACGCGAAATCCGCCATCTGCGGAGAAGCTGGCTATACCGGTGACACCTGCTGTAAAGGTTGCTCGGCGGTGCTTACTAAGGGCAGTGTGATTCCTGCAACCGGAAGCCACAGCTTCGGTGAATGGAAGCAGACCAAGGCGCCGACCTGCACGGAAAAGGGCGAAAAGGCTCGTACCTGTTCGGTCTGCGGAAAGACGGAGACGCTTGCGGTTGACAAGATCGCGCACACTTACACCGCGGCTGTAACGGAAGCAACCTGCACCGAGGACGGCAAAACGGTTTATACCTGCTCGTGCGGCGACACCTACACCGAGGTAATCCCGGCCAAGGGTCACCATGACGAAGATGCAGACGGAACGTGCGATGCCTGCGGTCTTTCAATGAGCGACGTTTCGAAGGACTGCTCCTGCCGGTGCCACAAGACCGGACTGAACAAGTTTATTTATAAGATTGTACTGATCTTCTGGAAGCTCTTCCGGATCAACAAGACCTGCGCCTGCGGTGTCAATCACTATTGATCCGAGAACCCTGATAAAAACTTACCGCCGATAGAGCCGTTCTGTCGGCGGCATCCTTTTGCCGTTTTTCCGGCGGTTTCGCGCATATCCTGACCGACAAAAACCGGAAAACCGCTTTTGCTCTTGAAATTTTTTTCGTTTTGTGCTATTCTTAAAAAGTAAAAAGCGATTCGGAAAGGAAGTGGAAGAATGAAACGGTTCAGACGCATTGTAGCGGGCATTCTTGTCCTGTGTCTTGTTTGTTCTTTCGCCTTTGCCGTTGGGTTCGCCAATCACCCGGGTCATCAGTGCCACGAAAAAAACTGTATGATCTGTAATCAGCTGAAAGCCGCCGGCGAATTGCTTGACAGAGTGAGCCGCCTTGTGGTGATCGGCTTCCTTTTCAGCTGCCTTGCCGTATTCGGCAGGACGGTTATTCTCCTATGTTCCGAAAAGCAGAAAAATCAATATGAAACCCCGGTTTCGCTGAAAGTGAAAATCCTCAGCTGAAGTTTTGGACAGCAGAAAACAGGCGGATAGAATCCGTAAGATTTCTGCTGTCTGTTTTTCTGTCTATATATTCCGTTATAGAACATTACTTTAAATTTCAGAAAGGACGGGCGCCGTATCAAAGGCGCGATTGATAAAAATGATGAAGAAATTTATTTCGGTATTTCTTACCTTCATTCTGGTTTTCACCGTTTTCTGTGCCTGCTCAAAAGACGAAAAAACGACTTCACAGGGAAGCGAAAGCACCGGTACTTCCCAGCCCG
>JBJFHV010000480.1:0-5895 GCA_051894015.1 Acutalibacteraceae bacterium
CCCCTACACTTTCCCAAATCGAGAAAGGCGGATTCTCACCCCGTCAATGGGCACTGGATAACCGCAAGCTTTACAATCACGGGCGCAAAAATATTTCCCCCAAAGCAAAATTAGACTGATTTTTTATTGGGAAATACTGAAAAAAGCGAGAAAATAGTCAAATACTGTTGCTTTTTTCAGAAAAAAATGCAATAATATATAATTGATTGACGGATAAACAATCTTGGGAGGCTTTCAATGCGCGTTATTACCGGATCAGCAAGAGGACGAAACCTGATTACCCTTGAGGGAGAGGACGTCCGTCCGACAACCGACAGAGTCAAGGAAGCTCTTTTCAGCATTATTCAATTCGAAATCGAAGGCCGGAAAGTGCTTGATCTTTTTTCCGGCTCCGGTCAGCTCGGAATCGAAGCGCTGTCCCGTGGCGCTGAAAAAGCCGTTTTTGTCGATTCGTCAAAGAAATCGCTTGAAGTCACAAAGAAGAATCTTGAAAACACGGAGCTTTTGTCAGGCGCAGTTCTCATCAACCGCGAAAGTATCTCATATCTTCGCTCGGCAGGCGAAAAGTTCGATATTGTTTTTCTTGACCCGCCGTATAAAAGCGGTCTTTTGCAAAAGGCGCTCGAAGAAATGGATAGAATTGTCAGTCCCGGCGGCGTTGTGATCTGCGAAGCACCGAAGGACGAAGAACTGCCCGAAGAAATCGGCAGCCGTTTCCAATCAAAAAAATATAACTACGGAAAAATCTCCCTCACGGTTTACAGAGCCGACAATTGATCGGAAGTGAGTTTAATGAGCAAAATCGCCATCTGCCCGGGCAGCTTTGACCCGATTACCAAAGGTCATCTCGACATTATCAGAAGAAGTGCGAAGATTTTCGACAAGGTGATTGTTGTTGTTATGTCCAATTACCGGAAAATGGGGTCCTCTCTTTTTTCGGTCGAAGAGAGAGTCGATCTGATCAAACGCTGTACCCCGAATCTTGCGAATGTTGAGGTCGATTCCTATATGGGACTTCTTGCCGAATATGCAAGACAAAAAAATGCAGATGTTATCATCAAGGGACTTCGCGCCGTTTCGGACTTTGAAGATGAGTTTCAGCAGGCTCTTGCCAACAAAAGCCTGAACCCCGACGTTGAAACCGTGTTTATGGCCGCAAGCGCGGAAAACATGTTCCTGTCTTCAAGCGTGATCAAACAAATCTGCCAGCTCGGCGGAGACGTTACCCCGTTTCTCCCGCCCGAAATCAGCGGAGAAATCATCAGCAAGCTTCGTCAGCAGTAATCGGCCTGCGGCGAATATATAAAACGTTAAGGAACCCAACTACAAAAAAGAAAGGATAGATACTTATGGCATACTTCCATGAAGAAGAAGAAGAGAATGTTGATTACATCGGCTTTAACGACGCTGATGACGACGAGGAAGAGTATGACGATTCCGAATTTGAAAGATATACCCAAGAGGAAATGAGCGATAAATGGGGAAACATGAGCTTTGATGAGCTGATCGGTGAATTCGACAGAATTGTTTCCTCCTCAAAGAAGTTCTTTTTCTCAAAGAAAAAGAGAGTTGTTGACGGTCAGGAGCTTTCCAACCTCGTTGATGTTGTAAGTGAACAGCTTCCCGGTGAGATCAAAACCTCCCGTGATATCATCGCTTCAAGAGACGACATCATTGCAAATGCAAAGCGTTCCGCTGATTCCATCCGTGCTTCGGCCGATGAATACAGTCAGGCAACCACCAACTCCGCCAACGACAGAGCCAACCAGATCATTGCCAAGGCTCAGCATCAGGCAGAAGAGCTTGTTTCCGCTCATTCGATCACTCAGCAGGCAAGAGAAAAAGGCGAACAGATCGTAGCAGAAGCCAACAGACGCGCTCAGGAGCAGATGGCAGCCACCAAGAAAGCCTGTGAAGAGCATATTGCTCTGACCATGAAATGGGCGCAGGCGGCTATGGCCGGTTCCAACGACTATGCATTGAGTCTGATGTCCGCCGTTAAGAGCGTTATGATGCAAAACGTCAACGACATTGATTCCGTTGCAAAAAGATACAGCGCCGATTACGAAAAGAAGCTTAACGAAATCAGAAGAGGTCCCGATTTCAGAGCGGCCGCAAGACCCAAGCCGCAGCAGAATCAAAATCAGGAATAAAATGATAAAAAATCTGCCGTGTTCAGCTTTGACACTGAATACGGCGTTTTTTCGGCTTGAACGCTTGCAAGAAGCCGCAGTTTATAGTATAATTTTATAATAGACTGTTTAAAAGAAAGGAACAGAAGAAGGAACCTATGAACAAAAATCGTACTGCAGGCGTGCTTTTGCACCTGACTTCCCTGCCCGGCCGCTTCGGAACCGGTGTTATGGGAAAAGAAGCCTATCAATTTGTTGACAATTTAAACGAAATGAATTTTCACCTTTGGCAGGTTTTGCCGCTGACTCCGGTTGACTTTACCGGCTCGCCTTATTGCTCGGTCAGCGCCTTTGCCGGTAATCTTTCGCTGATTGACCCCGAGGCTCTCATGAAAGACGGTCTTCTGACCGCCGAAGAAGTGAAAGAAAATGAATACGACGGAAGCATCTATCAGGCTGACCCGTACTTTGCTTTGACTAAGCGGCTGGAAGCGCTGAGAAAGGCTTTTTCAAGGATCAACAATGACACAAAGGCGCTCGTTGACCTTTTTACCGAGCAGAACAAGTGGGTCACCGACTACGCCCTTTATATGGCGGCAAACGACCTGCATCAGCTTCGCCCGTGGTGGGAATGGGACGAAAAATGGAAGAAATACGAAAGCGCAAAGAAACACGCGGACGAACTGAAAAAGGAAACCGACTTTTACCGCTTTGCGCAGTTCGTGTTCTTTACCCAGTGGCGCACGCTCAAGGAATACGCCAACGAAAAAGGCGTTTCACTTTTCGGCGATATGCCGATTTATGTAAGTCTTGACAGTGTGGACGTCTGGAGCAACGTCTCCCTTTTCAAAATCAACAAAAAATCCCTTGCACCCGAAGAGGTTGCCGGCGTTCCGCCCGATTATTTTTCCGCTGACGGTCAGCTTTGGGGCAATCCCCTTTATGACTGGAAAGCGATGGAAAAGGACGGGTACCGTTGGTGGATCAGCCGTTTGGAAGCCGCTTTGAAGCTTTACGACACGGTCAGAATCGACCACTTCAGAGCTTTCGCCTCGTATTGGGCTGTTCCTGCCGGAAGCGAAACCGCCAAAAACGGCGAATGGCAGAAAGGTCCCGGCATGAAGCTGTTTGACGCTGTCAGGAAAGCTCTTCCCGATGCCGATATTGTCGCTGAGGATTTAGGCGTTTTCGGCGAGGACGTTGTGAAGCTTCTTTCGGACACAGATTTCCCGGGAATGCGGGTCGTTCAGTTCGGCTTTGACCCCGACGGCGACAGCACCCACCTGCCCCATAACTACCCGAAAAATTCGGTTGCCTACGTCGGCACGCACGACAACAACACGATTTTAGGCTGGCTTTGGGAAGCAAGCGAACGGGAAAGAGCATTCGCCCTTCGTTACTGTTGCTTCGGCGGCAACAACTGGGGTGACGGCGGAAGCTACAGCGGCTCATGCCGTGCGGTCATCGAAACCGTATGGAGAAGCCCGGCGGCCACCGCAATCGTTGCGATTCAGGATATGTTAGGCTACGGTGCGGATGCAAGAATGAACAAGCCCGGAACATCTACGGACAACTGGTCGTTCCGCTTAGGTCCGGACGCACTCGGGAGCTTAGACAAGAACTATTACAGAGAAATCAACCGTCTTTACAGACGAGGATAATATCAGGAGGTCACACACATGATGGAAGTTATCAACCACGGCGTTTACCTTGTAGACGGCAGAACCTTAGTGGACGGAACCCCCGCCGAGCAGGAAGCACAGCTTTCTTCCATGGGCGTTACGGCAGGAACAAGAAACGACACGATTGCATACGGCATTTTAAATGCCCACAACGTCTCGAAAGACGAAAACGGTATGCAGATTAAATTCGACGCCCTTATCTCTCACGACATCACCTATGTCGGCATCATTCAGACAGCAAGAGCCAGCGGACTTACACAATTCCCGATCCCCTACGCACTGACCAACTGCCACAACAGCCTTTGCGCGGTCGGCGGCACCATCAACGAGGACGACCACGTTTTCGGTCTTTCGGCGGCAATCAAATACGGCGGCATTTACGTTCCTGCCAATCAGGCGGTCATTCATCAGTACGCAAGAGAAATGATGACCGGCTGCGGTAAAATGATTCTCGGTTCGGACAGCCACACCCGTTACGGAGCCATGGGCACCATGGGCGTCGGCGAAGGCGGACCCGAGCTTGTCAAACAGCTTCTCAAAAACACATGGGACGTCAAAAAGCCCGAGGTCGTGCTGGTATATCTTGAAAACGCACCGAAAAAGGGCGTCGGTCCGCACGACGTTGCCATCGCTCTTTGCGGCAAGGTCTTTAAAGACGGACTTGTCACGAACAAGATTCTTGAATTTGTCGGCCCGGGCGTTAGAAATCTCAGCATGGATTTCAGAATCGGCATCGACGTTATGACCACCGAAACCGCCTGCCTTTCCTCGATCTGGGAAACCGACGAAACGGTTAAGAATTACTATATCACCCACGCAAGACCCGAGGAATACAAGGAACTTAAGCCCGGTAAAGCGGCATACTACGACATGGCAATCCGTGTTGACCTTTCGAAGATCGAAAGCATGATCGCTCTCCCGTTCCACCCGTCAAACGCTTACACCATTCATGAGCTTCAGCAAAATCCGTCTATCCTCAAAGAGGTGGAAGAAGCCGCAAAGGCGCAGTTCGGCGACAAGGTCGATTTCCGTCTTGAGGACAAGATCAAAGACGGCAAGATCTATGTCGACCAGGGCGTTATCGCCGGCTGTTCGGGCGGAATGTTCGAAAACATCTGCGAAGCGGCGGCTATTCTTGACGGCAAGTCAACCGGTGACGGCTACTTCTCCCTTTCCGTTTATCCGTCAAGCGTGCCCGTCAACCTTGCCCTTATCAAAAACGGCGTTCAGGGCAAATTGCTTGAAGCCGGCGCCGTCTTTAAGCCGTGCTTCTGCGGTCCGTGCTTCGGCGCAGGCGACGTTCCGGCAAACAACGGGCTTTCGATCCGCCACACCACAAGAAACTTCCCGAACCGTGAGGGCAGTAAGCCCGGCGAAGGTCAGCTTTCGGGCGTTGCACTTGTTGACGCACGCTCCATCGCCGCAACGGCACTCAACCACGGTGTTCTCACCGCCGCAACGGACGTTGAGATCCCCGATTATGACAAGGAATACAAGTTCGAAAAGGGCGTTTACGACAAGCGCGTTTACAACGGCTTCGGCAATCCCAAGCCGGAAAGCGAGCTGAAATTCGGCCCGAACATCACCGACTGGCCTGCCATGTACGAGCTTTCCGACAATCTTCTTGTCAAGCTTGCCTGCGTGCTTCACGACGATGTCACCACCACCGACGAGCTGATCCCCTCGGGCGAGACCTCGTCCTACCGTTCGAATCCGCTCCGCCTTTCGGAGTTTGCGCTCTCTCGCCGTGAGCCGCAGTACGTGCCCAGAGCCAAGGCAGTCGCCGCCGAAGAAGCCAGGAGAAGAGCGGACAACGGCTCAGCCGAGGTTATCGATGTACTCAGAAAAGTTACCGACAACGCCGAAGAAACCGCCAAGAACACGCAGTTCGGCTCGTGCGTATTTGCCTGCCGCCCCGGCGACGGCTCTGCAAGAGAGCAAGCGGCCTCCTGTCAGAAGGTACTCGGCGGCTTTGCGAACATCTGCTATGAGTTTGCAACTAAGAGATACCGCTCGAACTGCATCAACTGGGGTATTCTTCCGTTCACCATTAGCCGTGCCACCGAGTTTAACTACACGGA
>JBJFHV010000481.1:0-5839 GCA_051894015.1 Acutalibacteraceae bacterium
CGGGAGAGAAGAACCTACACCTGCAAGACGCTTGATGAAATCACCGAAGCGCTCGAGAAGAACGGCGACGGCTTCATCAAGGCGATGTGGTGCGGCGACGAAGCGTGCGAGGACAAGGTCAAGGAAGTCACCGGCGTCGGCTCACGCTGTATGCCGCTCAAACAGGAAGTGGTTTCCGACACCTGCGTTTGCTGCGGAAAGCCGGCAAAGCATCTTGTCTACTGGGGCAAAGCGTATTAATAATTTCTATTACTGAATTTGATAGGAAAGTTGCAAAGATATAGAAGAAAAGCTGTATAACGGGAGTGTTAAATATGCGTCCAATCAGAGATTTATTTTTCGAAGATTATTGGTGTATTGGATACAGGACATTTTCTGACGATGATTCAGTGGTTAATTCCGGTAAAGAGTATACTTTTGATATTCTTAAAGCCACGAAAAGGTTTTGGTACGCGGATCCGTTTCTCTTTGAGAAAAATGGCGATATTTTTCTTTTTGTTGAAATGTATGATAATACAAAGGAAAAAGGCGTAATCGGATGTTCAAAATATATAAATGGCAAGTTTACTACGCCGAGTGTTGTTCTTGAGGAGAGTTTTCACTTGTCATATCCGTTTGTTTTTGAAAACGACGGTGAGATATTTATGATGCCGGAAACACGTCGCGATCATTGTGTACAGATTTATAAAGCAGTTGACTTCCCAAACAAATGGCAAAAATATCGTCGGATAGTTGAAGCTGACGATATAGTTGACTCATGTGTTTATAACGGTATAGTTTTTACTTCTAAAATTACCAATCCGGAACAGATGGAAACGCAGCTTGAACTTTATGATTTAGAAACAGGAAGAGCTTTCTGCAATAATCCGGTTACTCGAAAAAGCCAAACGGAGAGAGGTGCCGGCAGTTTATTTGAACGGAAGGATAAACTTATCAGACCGGTTCAAAACTGTACGGGTGCAAATTACGGAAAAGGTATTTATTTTTATGAAGTCACAAGGCTTGATGAATTTGGAGTTACGCAGGATATTATTTCAAAAGTGACTCCAGACAACTTAAATGTCATAGGTCTTTCACCAAAAGGCATTCATACATATTCTTGTCTGAATCATGTTGAAGTTGTAGATATGAAAGCAAGACGATTCAATTTCAAGCGGCTTTTATGGATTTTTTTGCGAAAAATACGCCATATGAAATGACAATGGCTATGGTGAAAAATGCCTTCTGATGGTTTTGTTCCTTATTGTTTCTTTTTTACGACAAGCAAAGTTGTTTGTACATTGAATTGTCTGCAAGATTTGCAATATTAAAGGGACTGTTCGCGTTGAGTGCAGAACAAAAAGAAAAATGCCGAAAAACCAAACATCTGTATTCTTCTTTTTTCGCTTTTTCACTTACGGTATCTTAATCCTTTTTGGGGGACAAAGAAAACGGTTATGCATGGAAAGGCGACAGCCCTTTTCGTTGTAAAGCAGCTATATACCGGATCCGCCCTTTGGGGCGGTTTTTTCGTATCTTATTGTGAATGTCTTTCATACGGCTCTTTTCTGTCGGTCAGTCCTGCAAGATAGTCCATGCTTGTATTTAACGCCAAAGCGATCCGTTTGCACTGCTCAAAGGTATAGTACCGCTTTCCGTTCTCGATTTTGGAATAGTCGCTCTGATCAATCCCCGTCAGCATCTGCATCTGAATCTGCGTCAGTCCCCGTTCTTTTCTTAACTCTTTCAGTCTGTTCATCATTTATCACCTGTTATAAATTATGGCATATTGACCTATTGACTTTAGGGTGAAATTGACCTATAATATAAGAGAAAGGTGATCATTCATTTATTGTGTTTAAACTATTGACACAGAATTAAAAATATGGTAACCTTTTATTGACAGTTATTGTCACAAATTATATTTTGAATCGAAAGGAGAACCTCTATGCCCAGTATTCTTGAAAACCCGAAAGCCTTTTTTGCAAAATTAACCGCAATGATTCTTTTCGTTCTCTGCCTGTTCCTTCCGGCGAAAAACGATGCAGTTACCCTTAAAATCACGAACGAGACGATTACCTCAAAAACAGAAATCATCAACGTACAGATCACCAACGACACAAGAAGAAAAATTGATGTATCGTCTTCCTCTGCCGGCAACGGCAAGCTGAAGCTTCAGATGAAGATTGCCGACGAATGGAAAAATGTTCTCATGAAAAGCAATGCCGACGACACCTATGTGGAAGACGGAACGGTTTATTATCCCGGCGAAACCTTTGAAGAATCTTTCAATGTAAAAAGCTGTGTCGTTCCGGTTCTTGTTCCCGGCGAATACCGCCTTGCGTTTGATTACGAGGTTGAGTCGGACTTCAACGGCACCGAGACAGTTCCGGCAACGGCTTATGTTGAATTTACGGTTGCCGAATAAATGAATCGTTTAACAGCAGATCCGCCTATCGATTGACAGGCGGATTCTTTCATTGATTATATGGCTTCGGTATGGTATGATATTTTTACAGTATCAAGGAGAAAAGCTAAGGAGAAAATGAAATGAAAAAAGGCAAAAAAATAGCAATCGGAATCGGCTGTGTCGCTCTTGCGTGTGCAATCGGAGCGGGCGCATGGCTGACGGCGGTTCATGTTCAGTCTAAAAAACACAATCTGATCACGGTTGACACTTCGTCACTTCCCGAACCTGTGTCGGGTCCCGTTAAGGAGGATGACGTTCAGCTTAGCGAAGTGAAAATGCACTACGCGGTTTACGGCGAAAAAGGACATCCGCTGATTCTGGTCCACGGAAACGGCGGCAGTCACAAATCGCTTGAGGAAGCCGCGCTGTATCTTGCAAACGATTATACCGTATATGCGATTGACAGCCGCTGTCACGGACAAAGCAGTGACCCGGGCGAGATTTCCTATGATCTGATGGCAAAAGACATCAAGGAATTTATTGAAGCGCTGAAGCTCCATAAGCCCTATATCCTCGGTCACAGCGACGGCGGAATCAATGCGCTCACCGTGGCATACACCTATCCCGATTTACTCGGCGGTTTTGTTTCCTGCGGTGCAAACACAAGCCCCGACACGATGAAGCCGTATTTTCTGCTTGGTGTGAAGCTCGGCGACCGAGGCAAGCATGACAAGCTGAACGAGATGATGCTGACCGAGCCGCATATTGACGCGCAAAAGTTATCGAAAATCAAATGTCCCGCCTATATTGTTGCCGGTGAATTTGACATCATGTATCTTTCGGACACGGTGTTTATTCACGATTCGATCAAGAACAGCAAAATTGCCATTATCAAGGGCGCCGACCATTCGGCATATATTTCGCATGACGGCAAGCGGGCGTATGTGTTGGCGCACGAGTTTTTTCAGTCGCTTGAAAATGAACAGTATAGATAATGGATTTTGATATCAATATATAAGTGAGTATTGCGGGCAATATATGAACAGGATACCCCTCTGTCAAAGCGGCATTGGAGCCGCCTTGCGGCCGGCTCGGGCACTCAGATTTCAATTAAGTACCATGTAGCCCGGCATTGGTGTCGTCACACGACCCCCGGGATTGGTGTCGCCACGCGACCACTATGCGACCGTTATACAACAAACACCGCCGAAACATTCGCTTCGGCGGTGAAAATTATTATTCAATCGGAAGGTTAAAGCAGTGCATCTGAAGTGCAGACTGAAGCCGTAACGGTTCCGCTGCCTTAAACTCCGTGCCCTTTGCAAAGAATTGCTGCTGTAAGCGGATTGCAAGTGTCAAAGCCGCATCGTACTGCGACTTGTGAAGCAGAATGCTTTCCATTTTCTTTTCCTCAAAATCGCTGATGTCGATCAGAGCGTTCGGCTTGTCAGTGTAATAAAAACCGATGCCCTGACATTTCCAGGTGTCGTCGCGGAACGAGCCGTCCTCGTTGAAATCGGGGTAAAAATTGCACCAGCTGTCGATGCAGGCATATTTTACCGCTGTTCCGACCTTGATGTGATCGGAATGACATTCCGAAACAAGCGTCGGGTCAACGGTCAGCACGAAATCGGGCTTGATTTTCCGGATAACGGGTAAAATCGCCTGTGAAATTTCGTCAACCGAGGCTCTTGTTTTGTCGGCAAAGCCCAAAAAGCCGGCATTCTTGACACCGAGATATTTCTGCGCCGCCATGGCTTCTTTCTGACGGGTCGTGACGACTTCGTTCTCCTTGCCTTTGTAGGCAGGGTCGGCATAGCGGTCGTCCGTTACGGTCAGCTCGTACACTTCAACGCCGAGCGATACAAGCCATGCCATGGTTCCGCCGGCTCCGATCTGGTTGTCGTCCGGGTGCGGCTGAACAAACAGCACTCTTTTGGCGTTCTTCAGCTGAGGCGGTGCGCAAAGCACGTCAACTCCGACTTCGGCGACGGCATTGATGGCCGCTCTTTCGGCGGAAAGCCGGATTTGTTTGTTGCGCTTTTTGATGGTTTCCTTGATACTCATTTTCTCCACTGTCCTTTTCTTCTTTTTCTCCTTACGGGTTACCTTCCTATTTTATATCAAATAGCCTTCGTAGTCAATTCATAATCCGAAAAAACAGTCTCAATTTTTTTGTCGCTGCATTCGGGTGAATAGACCCAACGATCAATAAAGTCTGAGGTGTTGTAATAAGTAACGGGCTCGTTCGGATACTGCGCGTCAAAGGAGTCCACAATAATCAGCTTGATTTTCATTCTTTCGGGAATCAGATTCTTGATATAAACGCTTGCGTGCTGGCCCGGAACGACACCCGGCACATATTCGGCAAGACCGGCAAGGTTGGGCTTGAGCTCGACAAAGATTCCGTAACGTTCGACCGAACGGACAATACCGGGGACGGTTTCGCCGGCTTTGAAAAGGCTTGCGTTTTCTTCCCAGGTGCCTAAAAGCTCTTTGTAGCTTAATGTGATTCTGCCGTTTTCGTCAATGCTTTTGACAACGGCTTTTATTTTCTGTCCGGCGGTGAAGCGTGCGGACGGGTGGGGGATCCGGGAAACGGAAATGCTGTCAATCGGCATCAGAGCGCAGATACCGGCGCCGATATCGGCAAAAACGCCGAAAGACTCCATGTGCGTGACAACGGCGTCAATGACACAGCCCGGGACGAGAGAAGAAATATACTCATCGTTGCATGCAAGCTGAACCGCTTTCCGGCTCAAAACGGCGACGGGCTTTCCTTCTTCGTCGGTATCGAAGCCGATGATTTTGAACATGACGGGCTTATTGACCCTTGAGATGATGGCAATATCCCGTACCGAGCCGTCGTCGATTCCGATGGCACATTCTTCACGCGGCATGATGCCTTTCATAACGCCGAGGTCAACGTGAAGATTATGGTCTTTATCGCAGACCACGGCTCTTGCTTCAAGAATACGCCCGTTATAATAGGCTTCCTTGAGCGCCGCTCGTGTCGAAAGAAAGTTTTCGTTTTCTTTTGTTGAGATGAGGTAGTTTTCAGGATAATACTTTTTCATTTTGAAGACCCTTTCCGCCCTTTCGGGCTTTTCCATACTTTAAGCAATCTTGAAAGCTTTACAGCATCGTTACAGCAGACAACCGCTGTCATCTTTGTCGTTAAAAAACTTGAAATACGAAAAGTATTCCTACATTTTTTGCCTGAAAGCCGACATCGTTTGTGTACCGTGCCGAATACCTTTAGGCTTTAAAGACTGCCTTTTCTTTAATTTATATGAAATAAATTCTTCATTTATTTATTGACAAGCTATGCGAAAATTTGGTGTCTGAGCAGTAAATTGAGCGATAAATTTGAGTTTGTCTTGCTAATGGTTAGCTTGTACTTTTTGGATTTAGCTTCTTCTATATCTTTACCTTTGCGCTAATGCCGCG
>JBJFHV010000482.1:0-5822 GCA_051894015.1 Acutalibacteraceae bacterium
GATTGTGAAGTTCTCCGCCGTTAATCGTAACCTCGCCGGCTCCGCCCTCGATATCGGCACGGGAGTTTGCGGAAAGATTGTTGATTTCGGCTTCTCCGGCACCGAGAGAAAGCTTTAGTATATCCGCCGAAAGAGCATCAATTTCGACTTCTCCTGCGCCTGTTTCAATTTGCACATCGTCAAAAACAAAGCCTTCGGGAATATATAACCGTACCGTAACGGCTTTTGAAAACAGAGGAAACGCTTTTCTTGTCTCGTTGATACAAAGCTTGCCGTCGTCAAGGCTTACGGAAATATATTTGTGGTCGCTTTCGACCGAGAATTTGTCCGAAGTTTTGATCTGAAGCGCGGCGGCACTGATTGTAAGCGAAAGGGAGGAAACCTCATTGTCAATCGGATAAGCCTGCATTTCACCCGCAGGTTCTTTTTTGCTGTCTGAAAAAATGAACGAAACGCCGGCAAGACCCGTACAGATTCCTCCGATGATACTGACACTTAGAATAACAGCAAACGCCATAGCAAGATATTTGATTGCTTTCTGAACTGCCGTCATTTGATATCGACACCTCCGAACATACAGGTAGCATTGATGTAAACGGTTATGGCACCCTGAACGGTGGGGTGACTTTTCTTTTGAGATACGCCGCCGAAAATCGAATTGGAGCTCACTTTGACATTGACATTGTCGGGAAGGAAGATGTCGATTCCGCCAAAAATGCTTGTCGCATTGATTGCGCAATCCTTTTCGATAATTGCATTCCGAAGATCACACTTTACGCCGCCGAATACCGCCGTAAGTTCCGCTCCGCTGAACCGTTCGCCGTCAAAATTCAGATTCTGACCCGAAAAAGCGGCACAGCCGGTTTTGATGTTCTCGCCGCTTTGCTTCGAGCTTTCAAGCATTTTGGTTGCCTTGTCGCCGAAAACCGCACCGAAAATCAGCTTAACACCGATGATGACAATGATTGCCGGAGCGGCGATTTTCCAAAGCATATCGAAGTCCAGCACATTCTGACAGCAAAGCAGCAGAAATACGCCGACCGCAAGACCGATAAGATTCCCCAGTTTTTCCTTTTCGCTGAAAAGACCGATAAGACAAGGAACGATGATAAACAGCGTCCACCAGCCGTCAAAGAACAGCTCGATGTCAGTCACACCGAATGCGTTGAGCGCAAAAATAACGCCGGCAACAATAAAGGCAATGCCCCATAAAATTTTACTGACCTTTTTCATATTTTTCACCTCTTAAAGTGTTTCAAAAATTTTTGTGCCCTTTGTGTTGACCCACCGCAGCAACAGGATTCCGACAACCGCCAAAAGAGCGGAAACAGTAATCAGATACACAAGCGGCGTAATGAATTTCATGACCGCAAAATAAATACCGCCGAGAGCTAAGAGAATCGCCCAGCCGCCGAACAGTGCCAGCATGACGCAGAGGCTTTGTTTAACCGGGACGGTTGGATCTGTCCAAGTGAGGTTCGGCATTTTCAGATTGAGGGCAAGACCAATTAAAGCCATCAGGAAAATGAAAATCAGTGTGAAAGCTAAAATCGCAATGGCATACGGTAACGAAATTTTAAAGGCGATACAGATACAGACCGCAAGCAGAACCGCCGGAATCACCGTCAGAAGAAGATGAAGCTGAAGCTTGGCATGCAGGACTTTTTTCGCCGGGATCGGGAACGACTGCACAAGCCAGAGATTTTTCCCTTCAAGTGACACAGACGGCGCGGTAATATCGTTCATCGAACAGAGCATACAGACTGCTGCTGCCGCGAAAAGCGGAATGACGTTTGCATATTCGCCAAGCATTTCGGACAGCATGGCGGCAAGATCGGAGCCTTTTATCAGTACGGCAACCGCCGCAATCGGCATCATCACAATGCCGAGTCCGCAGTTGAGCATATAAATCGAGCATCCGAGAAAATTGCGAAGCTCTTTAAACAACAAAGCCTTTTCGATTGAGGAAGCCTTGGCTTCCTTTTCTTTGTAGGCTTTCTTCGCCGTACCCTTGTTTGCCGTTGCAATAGACAGAAAGCTTCTTGACAAAACAAGGTAGGTGACGAAAAACAAAACGGCGACTATCAAGGTGAAAATAAGGAATGAAAGAGTATTTCCCTCGGCACCGAGTCCCATCCGGTAAAACGGATACAAAATACTTTTCACGCTGTTTCCGACCTTTTCGGGGGCGGCAAGAATTGACTGAATGATCCGGTAGGCCTTTGCGTAAACGTAATAGTAAGCGGCAATAAAGACAAGCGATAAAACAACGGTGATGATGTTTTTGCTTTTCACCTTACTGCTGATTGCAGCCACGAAAAAGCCGAGAATGCACGAAAGTGTCAGCACAAAAAACGAAAGGATAATCGGAAGAAGCAGATTGAACAAAATCGAAAGAACCGTCGGCTTCACCGACAGAAAATAGACGAGCATGGTCGGGATCGCGATAATCAGCTCATACATCAGACCCATCAGGTAAACGCCCAAAAGCCTTACGAGAAGGATTTTTCCCGGCGGCACAGGAAGCGACAAAAGAAAGTCGTTGTCCTTTGCCTTATAAAGCGAAGAATACGTATTGAACACGCTGCCGAACACACCCATCGCCACAGCAATCAAGCCCATCAAAGCAAAATACAGCCAGCCGAAGCCTGCGTCCGAAAGGGGTTTGCAAAGGGAGCTTGCCATCTGAAAAAAGAACACGCCGAGAAAGCCGAAAATGAAAAGATACAAAGCGGCATAACCGATGACTCCGCTTTTCGAACGGTTTTTGCCGTTCTTGCGGTCAAAATAGACCCAGGAGAAAACCTCCATGATCTGCTTTTTGAAAAGAGCCTTTGTCATTTTTCTTCCTCCAGGTCAAGGAACACATCTTCCAGTGAGGTGTCGCCCTTGACGTCCCCGATTGTTCCTGATTTGATCAGTTTCCCATTCTTGATAATCGCGATCTTATCGCAAAGCTTTTCGGCGACCTCAAGAACATGGGTCGAAAAGAAGATTGCGCCGCCCTTGTCACAAATATCCCGCATCAGCTGTTTTAACAGGTGAGACGCCTTCGGGTCAAGACCGACGAACGGTTCGTCCATGATGACAAGTTTCGGGGAATGCATGAGGGCGGAGATAATCGCAAGCTTTTGCTTCATTCCGTGAGAGTAGGAAGAAATCGCTTCGGAAAGGTCGGCCGTGATTTCAAACGCATCGGCAAGCTCGTGTATTTTCTTCTGTCTTTCGTCTGCCGATACGCCGAAAACGTCCGCGACAAAATTCAGGTACTGAATACCCGTCATAAAGTCGTACAAATCAGGATTGTCGGGTATATAGGCAAGCTTTGCCTTGCATTCAAGCGGCTTATCCTTAATAGAAATACCGTCGATATAAATTTCACCGCTGTCAAACCGCAAAATACCGCAGCAGCTTTTAATCGTAGTCGTTTTTCCGGCGCCGTTATGGCCGATAAAGCCGTAAATTTCGCCGGGCGCGATATGAAGCGAAAGGTCGTCAACCGCTTTTTTCTCGCCGTAGGTTTTGGTAAGATGTTCAATATTAAGCATAGTAAAAATTCTCCTTACTGTTCGTTCTTGTCTTTTCGTGGAGTTATGACAAATTGGTTGGCATAGCCGGACTTGACCAGCATCATCATGCCTTTAAAATTGTCACTGAGCATTTCGCTGATTTCATCTTCCGTGAAGCGACAGGTCCCCGTTGCACACATCGTGCAGATACCGAAGGTATGGATCCATGCGTGCTCAAACAGAAGCATCGCGTCCTTTGGTTCAAGATGATAATCCTGTTCAATAATTTTAATACAGGTTTTAGCGGTTCGGCCGAGATTTGAGAACACATCGGTAAAGCTTTTTGCCGCGCTGTTTTCCGTCATGAACAGAAGCTGAAACAGCTTTGGTTCATTTATCGAAAAACGTACCATCTGCAGCCCGTACTTTTTGAAGGCAGGGGTATAATCAAGCGACTGTTCGACGAAGGCATCATACTTTTTCATTGCCGCCTGCCTTACTGCCTGCGACACCTCTTCCATATTTTTGAAAACCGTAAAAATCGGGCGGGCGGAGCTTCCGAGATAAGCACTCAGTTCACGCGCGGTGAGTGCTTCGATTCCGTTTGCACTGACAAGCTCCAAGGCAGCATCAATAATTTCTTCTCTTGTAAATTTCGGTTTCGGCGGCATGATTTTTCTCCTTTTTTAAAATGTTTGTTTTAAAACATTCGTTCTGCAACATTTGTTTTAGTATATACCACGAATAAGAGAAAGTCAATAGTAAAAGAAAAAAAAATCATCGGATAAGATGGTGTCGAGAAATCATTAAGAAACCGTTTCTCGTTATGTATAAATCATTACGGCTTGCTGATAATAATAAAAAAATAACAGTAGGTGATTGTATGTCAGATCCGAAAGACTTACCTTCGGAAATTCAAAAACATTTTTATTCGCTTTCTCCGATTATTCAGGAAACGATTCTTCAAAGCGGCGTTCAGCTGCAATCAGTAGAACAGCTTGACCGTCTTGCAAAAGACCTTTCCGGAGCCGGCAAAAATAAAGACGGGAATCGCTGAGAGCCGGCTTCTCCGTCTTTTTGCAACAAATCCTATAAAAAATCACCGTTGCCGGACATTGAACCGACAGCGGTGAACCTATTATCAATTTTTCTGTTACCTTGCTTCGACCTTGCTTTTCGTGATAAAACGATCAATAAACTGATCAAGCTTTGCTTCGTAGTCACTTTGACCGTCAATATAGCTTTGTGCATGGTCTGCTCCGTCAACAATAAGCAAATCCTTGTCTTTGCTTGCGCAGGCATCGTAAAGAATATAAGCCATATACGTCGGAACAAACTCGTCCGCTCCGCCGTGAACAAAGAGCATCGGTACTGTTGATTTTTTCACACTTTCAAGCGCACTGGTATCCTTAAAATCAAAGCCGGCTCTGTGCTTATTGATTGAATTTACGGTGTTAAGAATGGGCTGTACGGGGATTTTCATCGCCTTGAGCTTATATTCAAACTCGTCCCACGCACTGGTATAACCACAGTCGGAAACGATAAATTTGACGTTCCGGCTCAAATTTCCGGCACCGCTCATCATCATAACCGTTGCCGCACCCATGGAAACGCCGTGAACAATAACCTGAATATTTTCTCCGAAGGTTTCGGTCAGGAAGGTCAGCCACTTCAATGCGTCCGCATATTCATAGCGGTCAAAGCTTATGTATTTGCCTTCGCTTTCGCCGGCGGCAACATGGTCGATCAAAAATACATTAAAGCCTTTTTTGAGGTAATACTGCGCAAAGGCGTTGAACTCTTTTCTTCCGTCACTGCGGTATCCGTGACAGCCGAGAACAAACACGTCGGACGGCGTTTCGGGCTTCATCCAATATCCGACAAGCCGTTGACCGCGGTCGGAGTTGATTGAAAACTTTTCATATCCGTAGCCCTCCAGCCATTTCATGTTGGTCTCACAAAGATCGGCAAGAGAAGAAATGTCGGCGCCCGAGACCTTATCCGCGAAGCTTTGCGGCACGGCATACCGACGGTCTACGAGCAGCTTATCAATCAGGTCAGCCAGCAAACAATATCCTGTGACTGCGGCTGCGGTTGTTCCCAAAACGGCTTTTGTTATCTTTTTCATTGCGTTCTCTCCCTTCGGTTGGTATCTATGATTTTACCATAAATTGACAACAATAACAAGCGTTAATTGTTACTTTAATTATCTTTCAAATTTTATTCACTGGTCAGATCTTTAATCACTTCGCCGGCAATGATCAATCCGGCTACCGACGGAACAAAGGAAACACTGCCGGGCGTACTGCGGCG
>JBJFHV010000483.1:0-5771 GCA_051894015.1 Acutalibacteraceae bacterium
TGATAAAGCCCTCTCCGCCGAACATACCGGCGCCGAGCTTCTTACGAAAGAAGGTTGAAAGCTCGACCGTCATTTCACTAGCAAGAAAGCCGCTTTTTTGAACAATCAGCGGATTGTCGGGTGTGATCTGAAAGGCTTTGATCGAGCCGGGAAAGCTTGACGCAAAAGCGATCTGTCCCGGACCGCCCTGTGCGGTGTAAATATTCTGAAAAATGGACTCTCCCGAGAACACCCTTCCGAACGCCTTGCCGAGACTGGTTCCCTTGGTGGCCATTTTCATGTTCGGACTCATCCAGCTCATGCTTCCTCTTTCGGTGATAACCGATTCATTCGCTTCCAGGTTGCAGATGACAACGGGAAGCGGTTCTCCGACAATGTTATAATTCATACTTTATTTGGCAAAAATAGTATTTTGCCGTCTCCTTTCTCAAAATAACTTTTCAGTTTTGCAGATTATACTGCTTGCTATAAATATATACTAAATAAATCTATATTTCAACAGAAAATGAAAAAATTTTAAAAAAAATTAACGGCTCTCTTGCGAAAGCCGTCGGTTTTCTAATCACGCAAACATGCTCCTGTCCGATCGTATACCGGAAAACCTTATTCTTCAGACGGTAAAAGTTCTTCGGGAACGACTGAGGTAACAATACCCTTGATTTTATCTCCGAGCGTGTAAAAGAAGTTGAAAAAAAATGTCCAGATCTGATCGAGCATATCCATAAGTTCCTGTGCCATGAAAAATTCCTCCTGTCAATTTTTTTGAATTTAATTTATATAATTATAGCATATTGTAAACAATTTGTAAAGTAAGAAATGATAATAGAATCAAAACTCTTTCGGATAGTTGGTTTTATTTCCGATTTGATATTTTCATATACGGGCAAAGTAGTATAATTTGAAATCATACGGTTTGCGGAGGTGAAAAAGCTTTGTTTGTACTCTCGCTGAGTTATAAGACGTCATCGGCAAAAGACCGGGAAAGCTTTTGCTTTGGCGAGGAAAAAACCGAACAGCTGTTAAAAAGACTTGCACTTTACGGTATGAACGAAGCGGTCTATCTTTTTACCTGTAACCGAATCGAGCTTTACGCAGTCGGAGATGCATATAAAGCGTTTGAGATACTTTGTGCATTTGCCGCAGTGCAAGCAGGAAAGATAAAAAGTCAAATTATGATATTCGAGGGAAAAGCGGCCGTAAGACATCTTTTCCGGGTCACCGGAGGCTTTGAATCCATGGTTGTCGGTGAGGACGAAATTTTAGGTCAGGTGAAAAAAGCGTATTCCTTTTCGAAAGAACGCGGCTTCACAGGGTATGAACTGAACACCGTTTTTCAGTCCGCTGTCAGGGACGCCAAGCGGATCAAGACCGAAACCCTGCTTTCGAAATCATCGGTTTCCGTGGCTTCTCTTGCCGCAAGCTGCTGTAAAAATTTTAAGTCCGGGAAAAAAACCGTCCTGATGATCGGTGCTTCGGGAGAGACGGGAAGAACAACCCTGCGAAATCTTCTTTCCTACGGAGAGTTCGAGATTTTCGCCGCCGTAAGACGTGCTCCGTTTTTTGAAAAAGGGGTAACAACGATTGATTACAGCCGCCGCTATGATTATACGGATCGGTCGGACATCATTATAAGCGCAACAAAAAGTCCGCATTTTACCGTAATCAAAGATATTTTTCTTGAAAACTGTAAAACGCAAAAGCCGAGACTGTTTGTGGACCTGAGCGCCGTGCACGATATCGACCCGGAGATTGCCGGGATTTCAGGCGCAAAGCTTATTACAATCGATGACTTTGAAAAAATCGCAAAGAGCAATAACGAACAGAAAAGGAAAGAACTGCATTTTGCTGAGCAGATACTCGACGGGGAACTTGACTCAATTTATAAGCAGCTGTCGTTTCACCGCTTTTACAATCGGTATGAAGACCGATTGAAAGAAAACGAAACCTTCCTTTCGTTTTTGTATCAATTCCGGAATATCAGCAACAGTGAAGAATGGGACTCCTTTTTAGGCGTTCTGGAAAGGGCGGTGAAAAACGGTGACTCTTTTCCCGTTTTTTGAAGATATTGACGGCAAACGCTTTGTCGTTATCGGCGGCGGAAAGGTTGCCGAAGGGAAGATCAGACGGCTTTTGCCGTTTACAAATCACATCACCGTGATCAGTGAAAATACGGATATCGACTTTGTCCCTGTGATCAGACGGGCGTTTCGGGAAAGCGATATTCTTTCGGGCGATTACATTATCGCCGCGACGGACAGCGAAGCGACGAATACACGGATTTTTGAACTTTGTAAAAAATATCGGAAACCGGTCAATACCGCAGATGACCCCGAAAAGTGCACCTTTATTTTTCCGAGCCTTATCAAAAGAGGCGAGCTTGTTATCGGAATCAGCACAACGGGAAAAAGTCCGGCACTCAGTAAGAAATTGAGACAGCAGTTTGAATCTGAACTTGACGGAGACATCGAAAAGGTGCTTGACAAAATGGGACTTTTGCGGCTTCGGCTCAAAGAGCTTATTCCCGACCAGAAGACACGAAGCGAGATATTGAAACGGGCGCTTGACCGGTATCTTGCGGACGCAGACGACGACTTGTCTGTCGAAAAAATGATTGCGGAGTACACAGAATGAAAGAAATTGTGATTGCAACAAGGGGAAGCCGCCTTGCACTGGCACAGACGGAAATTGTTAAGCGGCAGTTAGCAAGGCTCGGTGTTTCCTGTAAGGTTTTGACCGTGAAAACCAAGGGCGACAAGGACAGAACGTCTGCCCTGTCGTCTATCGGCGGAAACGGATTGTTTGTAAGAGAAGTTGAAGCGGCTTTGCTCGGCGGCAAAGCCGATCTTGCCGTTCACAGCGCAAAGGATTTGCCGTATGAGCTGTCAAGCGGTCTGACTGTGCCGTGCGTGATGAAAGCGGCGGACAACCGGGACTGCCTTGTCACCGTTAAGGGAAAGGCTTTGGGCGACAATCCCGTGATCGGAACGGGAAGTGCGAGACGAAAGGCACAGGCAAGACTGCTTTTTCCGTCGGCATCTTTCAAGGAGATTCGCGGAAACGTTGATACAAGGCTTAAGAAACTTCTTGACGGCGGATATGACGGAATTATTCTTGCGAAAGCCGGTCTTGACCGACTGAAAACCGATCTTTCGCCTTTTGACGTGAGAATCTTTTCAACGGAAGAAATGCTCCCTGCCGCCTGTCAGGGAATTATCGCGGTTGAATGCCGGAGCAGCGACAAAGAAGTGCTTTCCCTGCTTTCGAAAATCAATGATGAAGAAAGCTTTCTGCGCTTTTCGGCGGAACGGACAATGCTGTCGCTTCTTGATGCCGATTGTAAAGAGGCTGTTGGGGTGCACAGTGAAATTGACGGCGATATCATCACCGTGACCGCCTTGTATGAGGGCAAAAAGGCAAAGACAAGCGGAAGCATCAGAGACTATCAATCGGTTTGCCGGAGTGCTTTGGAGGAAATTAATGAACAAAAATAAGGTGATACTTGTCGGGGCAGGCTGTAAGGACGGACTGATCACCGTCAGGGGGCTTGAAGAGCTTAAAAAAGCGGACGCCGTTGTGTATGACAATCTTGTTCCGCCGTCGCTTCTTTCCGAATGTAAAAAGGACTGCAAGCTGATTTATGTCGGAAAGCGAAAGGGCATACACAGCAAAACGCAGGACGAAATCAACCGCATTTTAATTGACTGCGGAAAAAAAGTTCCGCTTACGGTGCGCCTGAAGGGCGGCGACAGCTTCGTTTTTTCAAGAGGCGGCGAAGAGCTGCTTGCCCTCGAAAAAGAAGGGATAGCTTGCGAGACTGTACCCGGCGTGACTTCTGCGGTGGCAATTCCCGAGCTGTTCGGGCTTCCCGTCACGCACAGAGGGCTTTCGCAGTCGTTTACGGTAGTAACCGCCTCAAGTGCGGACGAAAAAGAAGAAAACTATAAGGCTCTTGCCGCTCTCGACGGAACATTAGTGTTTCTGATGGGGCTTTCGTTTCTTTCGGATATTTGCCGGAAGCTTACTGAAAACGGCAAGGCTAAAGATACACCTGTCAGCGTTTTGTGCGGCGGTTTTGAAAGACAGCACGAGCGGTTTGACGGAACACTTGCAACTATCGGGAAAAAGGCTGAAAATGCCTTTTCGCCTGCGGTGATTGTTGTCGGAAAAACGGCTTCTCTTGATTTGAGAGAACGAGAGAAAAAGCCACTTTCGGGTGTTTCGGTCGCCGTGACAGGTACCGACAGCTTTACGCGAAAGCTTACAAAAAAGCTTTCTGAAAAGGGTGCGGACGTGAACCGATATGCTTATCTGACGGTGAAAAGTCAGAGCGAAAATATTCCCGAACGCTTTGACGGCTTTTCCTGTCTTGCGTTCACAAGCGCAAACGGGGTTGAAATTTTTTTCGATGAACTGAAAAAGAGAAAAACGGATTACAGGTCTCTTTTCGGGCTTCGTTTTGCTGTGATCGGTGAGGGTACCGCCGAAAAGCTGATGTCATACGGCTTTCGGGCGGATTTTATGCCCGATGTTTATTCGGCTGACGAACTCGGCAAGCTTCTTTCAAAAAAGCTCCGGGCAGACGAAAAGGTGCTGATTTTAAGAGCGCAGGACGGCTCAACGGAACTTACGAAACGGCTTGATGAGGGCAAGATTGACTATACGGACTGCCCGATATACAAAACCGAAATCAACAAAGACGTACTGTCCCTCATAAAAGGTAACGAGACTTATACAGTTTTTGCTTCGGCAAAATCGGTGACTGCCTTTTTTGAAAACGGGTGTTCTCTCGGAAATTCGAAAGCTGTTTGCATCGGTGAAAAAACCGCCGCTCGCTTCGGAGAGTATTGCACTTTGCCGTGTCTTACGGCGAAAGCCTACACCGTCGAGGGAATTATAGAAATCATCGAAAACGACAGAAAGGAAAGTGATAGAAAATGAAACGCTTCAGACGGCTTCGCACCGATGAAAGAATGAGAAGCTTCGTACGGGAAAACAGCATCAGCGTAAGCGACCTGATTTACCCCATTTTTGTCTGTGACGGCGAAAACGTGAAGCAGGAAATCGACTCCATGCCGGACATCTGCCGCGATTCGCTCGACAGACTTCATGAGGAGCTTGACCGAGTGAAAGAAGCGAAAATCCCGGCGGTTCTGATGTTCGGAATCCCGGAGCACAAGGACGAAAAAGGCTCAATGGCTTACGATGACAACGGAATCACCCAAAGAGCAATCAGGTTTATTAAGCAAAGCTATCCCGAACTTCTTGTGATTGCCGACGTGTGCCTTTGCGAATACACAAGCCACGGTCACTGCGGTCTTGTCTGTGACGGTGAAATCTTAAATGACGAAACGCTTCCGCTTCTGTCAAAGGCGGCGGTCTCTCTTGCTAAGGCAGGCGCAGATATCATCGCGCCGTCGGACATGATGGACGGACGGGTGGCGGCGATACGAACGGCACTTGACGAAAACGGCTTCAAGTCTGTTCCCGTTATGAGTTACAGCGCAAAATTTGCTTCGGGCTACTACGGACCGTTCCGGGATGCGGCAGGCTCCGCACCGGCTTTCGGCGACAGAAGAAGTTATCAGATGGATCCGGCGGACGGCCGTCAGGCGATGTGTGAGATCGAGGATGACCTTTCTGAGGGTGCAGACATGATTATCATTAAGCCTGCGATGGCGTATGCCGATATTCTGACCAAGGCAAGAGAACGATTCCCTGTTCCGCTTATTGCGTACAACGTCAGCGGCGAATATGCCATGGTAAAAGCGGCG
>JBJFHV010000484.1:0-5751 GCA_051894015.1 Acutalibacteraceae bacterium
CTGATGACGGACGTTTTCCTTTGGATTTCCCACTTGGTGCCGTCAACCGTGTCTGCGTCAAACTCGTCCGACCACACAAGTTCAAATTTGCTCAAATCAAGATCAGTCTTTTTCACCGGTTCGGGATTCACGCCGAAAAGTGAAGCGATAAACGCGAAAATTGCAGTAAAGAAAGCAACCATCTTTTTAAAAAAATCGCCCATTTTTATCCACCCTTTCCGAAAAAACGAATTTTTTTATGCTCTGTGCCACTTTACACCCTGTGCAGTGTCTTCGAGCACAATTCCCTGCGCTTTCAGCTCGTCACGGATTCTGTCAGCTTCTGCCCAGTTCTTCGCCTTTCTTGCGGCGTTTCTCTGCACAATCATCGCTTCGATTTCGTCGTCAAGACTGCCTTTCGTTTCACGGTTATAGACAAGACCAAGAACACCTGTCAGCTCGTCAAAAGCGCTGATTGCGTATTCGGCAACTGCCTTGCTGACGGCCTTATCATTGACATTCGTGTTCAGGTCGCGGATCAGCTCAAACAGTACACCGATGGCGTCGGCCGTATTGAGGTCGTCCTCCATAGCGTCAACAAATTCGGCTCTGCGCTTGTCAATCAGTGCGATGATTTCACCGTCATTTTCGCCGGCTTCGTCAACTGCGTTTTTCAGTGCAAAATCAAGATTGTCACGGCAAGTGTACATTCTTTCAAGCGAAGCCTTGCACTGTTCAATCGCATCAATGCTGTAATTGATCGGACTTCTGTACTGACAGGAAATCATCAGAAGGCGAATCGGCTCATAGCCGTATTTTTCGGCAACATCACGGACAGTAAAGAAGTTACCGAGCGACTTTGACATCTTGACCTTATCAACGGTGATAAATCCGTTATGCATCCAGTAATTGGCGAACGGAACACCGTTGCAGCATTCACTTTGGGCAATCTCGTTTTCATGATGCGGGAAGATCAGATCCTGACCGCCGCAGTGAATATCAATCGTTTCACCAAGATAGCGTCTTACCATGGCAGAGCATTCGATATGCCAGCCGGGTCTGCCGTTGCCCCACGGCGACTCCCAATAAGGCTCGCCGGACTTTGCGTTCTTCCAGAGAGCGAAATCCATCGGCTCTTTTTTCAGCTCACCGATATTGATTCTTGCGCCCGCTTCGAGATCTTCAAGCGGCTGATGAGAAAGCTTACCGTATTCGTGGAATTTCTTCGTACTGAAGTAGACATCACCATCAACGGCATAGGCATAGCCCTTTTCAATCAGCGTCGAAACAATGGAAATAATCTCATCAATGTTTTCCGTGGCTTTCGGATGGTAAGTCGCTTCACGGATATTCATGCCCTTGGCATCTTTCCAGAATTCCTCGATGTACTTTTCGGAGATTTCCTTGAATGTCAGACCTTCCTCGTTAGCACGGCGGATGATCTTGTCGTCAATATCAGTAAAATTCTGAACAAAGGTTACCTTATTGCCTCTGTATTCAAGATAGCGGCGAAGAACATCAAACACACAAAGCGGTCTTGCGTTTCCGATATGGATAAAATTATAGACCGTCGGTCCGCAGGCGTAAATTTTAAATTCGCCCGGCTTGATCGGTACAAGCTCCTGCTTTTGTCTTGTTAAGGTGTTGAAAATTCTCATTTTATCTTCTTCCTTTCATATCATATATAGTAAATGGAATCATTATCTGTTTGCTCCACAGGCTCTTGTTCGGTTTTCTCAATCTGTCTTTCAAGATATTTGATCTTGGCACGGAGAATACAAATCTCCTGTGCGACCGGGTCGGGAACGTGAACATGGTCAAGCTTATCGACACGCCTTCCGTCTTGCTTGACGACTCTTGCCGGAGAGCCTACTGCCGTACAGTTCGGTGGGATTGCCGAAAGCACAACGGAGCCTGCCGCAACGTTGGAATTATCTCCGATCGTAAACGGTCCGAGAACCTTCGCGCCTGCGCCGACAAGAACATTATTGCCCAAGGTCGGGTGACGCTTTCCGTGATCCTTACCCGTACCGCCGAGCGTCACGCCCTGATAAATCGTGCAGTCGTCGCCGATTACGGCGGTTTCACCGATCACAACGCCGGTGCCGTGGTCAATAAAGAAGCGCCGTCCGATCGTAGCGCCCGGGTGAATTTCGATATTGGTTTTCTTAACGCATCGCTGAGAAACATAACGGGCAAGAAAATACATTTTATGCTCAAAAAGCCAATGCGCTTTTCTGTGCATTCTTACAGCCTTGAAGCCGGGATAAAGAAGCATAATTTCCAATGCGCTTCTTGCAGCAGGGTCTCTGTCCTTGACGCACTGTATATCCTCTTTCAGTCTGTCAAACATTACTCTTCATCATAGCCTTTCCTGATATAAAATCAAAATCTGCTTTGCTCGCCTTTCAGACAGAGCAAATTAAGAATCAAAATCAATCAGTTTAAATCCGTCAACGAGATACTTGATTCCCGACGCCACGGTAAGAGCCGCAACAATCCACATCAGTACATTGGAAACAGTTGCAACACTTACAGGGAAGCTTTCAGGCAAGCCGAACTGCATCAGAATCATCACGATAACGGTAAATACCATTTGGCACGCCGTTTTGATTTTACCCAAAATACCGGCGGCAATCACAATGTTCTGTGTCAAAGCAACCATGCGAAGTGAGGTCACGACAAATTCTCGGGACAAAACAATCATAATGACCCATATACTGCAATAACCGTGCTGAAAAAAAGCCAGAAGTGCCGCAACGGTCAGCATCTTGTCGCCAATCGGGTCACAAAGCTTTCCGAAAACAGTGATCTGATTATACTTTCTTGCAAGCATTCCGTCGAAAAAATCGGTCAGCGAAGCAATTCCGAAAACGACGGCGGCAACAAGGAAATGATAATCAAAGTCAAGAAGCATCAACGCCAGATAAATCGGTGCAATGATCATTCGTGAAAGAGTGAGCTTGTTGGGTAAATTCAATTTTTTTAACATTTTCGCAGTGCAGTAAAAAACCGCTTCCTTTCTTTATTTTATTCCGTTTTCATATATAACACAGACAAACGGCAATCTGATCATATTGAAATCAACAGCATTTCATAATGTGCCGTAACAAAATCCGACAGGCTATTAAGATTACCAAAAAAGCCTCCGCTGCCGAAGCAACAGAGGCGCACTTGCGCGGTTCCACTCTCGTTTATCACTTTATTCCGTTAACGCCGGAGTACGCCTGAAGATACTATTAAGTTCCCAACAGGTGCTGACGGGTGCATTTCGCCGAAGGTCAGACAGAGCGCTTTCACCTTACCGCTCCTCTCTTGGAATGACTGATTCGGTTACTTCTCCCGCTTGCGGCAAAAGCCGTTTGCGCATTTTGTCTATGTTTTCACTATTATATACTCGAAGGGACAAAAAGTCAACACCGCCATATCAAAATAAACCGGAACAAAAATTGACAAGACAGCACAGCACGAAGCCGATCACCGTCGGAAGCACGGCGGAAAGAACGGTATATTTGACGCTTCCCGTCTCCTTTTTTATGGTCATAAGCGTCGTTGAGCACGGAAAATGAAACAGTGAGAAAAGAATATAACATATTCCTGTTTTTATTGTCCAGCCATTCAGGCTCAAAACCGAAAAAACAGCAGAAAGATCAGCGCTGTCGGTTAACGTAACGCCGGAAAGATAACACATTAAAACAATCGGCAAGACAATTTCATTTGCAGGAAATCCCAGAATAAAAGCAAGCAGTATCACCCCGTCAAGACCCATCAGCCGTCCGATCGGATCGAGAAAATCCGACGCATAGGAAATAATCGGAAGTCCCGACACTTTTATGTTGGCAAGAAGCCATATAACAAGTCCCATCGGGGCGGCAAACACGACCGCTCTTCCGAGAACAAACAGTGTCCGGTCAAAAACAGAACGAACAATGACCGAGCCGAGCTTCGGCACACGGTAAGACGGAAGCTCCAGCGTAAACGATGAGGCCGTACCTTTTAAAAGGGTTTTCGAAAGAAAGAAGCTCGTCAAAAATGTCATGGCAATACTCAGCAGCACCACCGCTGTCAGAATCAGACTTGCGGCAATCGGCTGCATTTTCGAAGAAAGCGAGCAGACAAAAAACATCGAAATGATTGCGATAATCGTCGGGAATCTTCCGTTGCAGGGAACAAGATTATTTGTCAGAATCGCAACCAGCCGCTCTCTCGGTGAATCGATGATCCGACAGCCGACAACCCCGGCGGCATTACAGCCGAATCCCATACACATACAAAGACACTGCTTTCCGCAGGCTTCGCATTTTTTGAAGCAACGGTCAAGATTAAAGGCCACTCTCGGTAAATAGCCGAAATCCTCTAAAAGGGTGAAAAGCGGAAAGAATATCGCCATCGGCGGAAGCATGACCGACACAACCCATGTCATAACACACCAGACGCCGTCAATCAGCATAGAGATTACTACCATCGGTGTTCCGAATGCCGAAAGAAAACCGCGAAACTTATTGCCGAGAAAATTAAACAGTTCAGACAAAAGCTCGGACGGATAATTCGCCGCATAAATTGTGATAAAGAACACCAACGCCAGAAGCAAAAGCATGATCGGAATTCCTGTCAGCTTGCCGGTAAAAACCTTGTCTAGCCTTCTGTCAAAGGAATCGTCCCTTTTTTCACTTTCAACAACCTTACGACAAATATCACGGCTGTGCTGTGCCAAGGTATCGGCAATCTTATCGCTGAGTTTTTCTTTGTCGAGATTTTCTTGCAAAAGCTTTTTTCGCGCCGCTTCAATACTTTGAAAAAGCTTTTGATCTTCTGACAGCTTTTTTCCGCAGTTCGTTTCAAAAGCTTCAATAAAATCAGTGTCACCCGTCAACAGCCGCGTTTTCATCATTCGGTTATTCAACAGTTCAGAAGCTTCAAGACCGCTTAACGCCGCCTCGATTCCCGATTCATAAGTAAGCACGGGTTCATATGTTCTTGTATCACGGCACATTGTGTAAAGTGCATCGCGAAATTCATTCAATCCTCCGCCGCTTCTTGCACTTGCGGCAATAACAGGTACTTTCAGAATTTCAGATAGCTGATCACAGTGAATTTTGATCTTCTTTTTCTTCGCCTCATCAATCAGATTCACAAGAACGACAACCTTATTCGTCACTTCCAGCGTTTCCAGAACCAGTACGAGACACCGTTCAAGCGTTGTGGCATCACAGACAACGGCAACGGCGTCGTACTCATAAAAACAAATCATATCTCTTGCGACGCTTTCTTCCTTTGAATGAGCGGAAAGCGAGTATGTACCGGGAAGATCGACGATCTCAAAGTCGCTTCCCTTTTCCCGAAAACTTCCTTTTGCGGTTGTAACGGTCTTGCCCGTCCAATTTCCCGTATGCTGACGCATTCCGGTAAGCGCATTGAATACGGTGCTTTTTCCGACATTCGGGTTACCGGCCAGCAAAACGGTATACGGCTTTTTCGGCTCTTCAGTTTTTTTCATATTCAGCCGCCTGCCTTAATAACACTTCTTCGGCGTCCTCTTTTCGGATCGCAACGACTACATTTCGAATCAGATACGCCGTCGGATCACCGAAAAAGCTTTGTTGAAGACAGGTAACCTTTTGCCCTTTTATCAGTCCGATATCCTGAAGCCGCCGTCTTATGGGCTTGTGGGTCAGGATACATTCTACGGTTGCACTTTCGCCCGGCGAAAGAGAAGAAAGCGTTCTCACACGGCATCACGGCCCTTTCATAACAGCATTACAGCTCATTGGC
>JBJFHV010000485.1:0-5709 GCA_051894015.1 Acutalibacteraceae bacterium
AAGGACATCGGCGTTACAAGAAAGGAAGCCGACAACTATATCAAGGGCTATCTGCATCATTACAGCGGAATCAACCGCTATCTGACACATGAGGTCGAGTTGGCAAGAGAAAACGGTTACGCCGAAACACTGTTTAAGAGACGGCGCTATCTTCCCGAGCTTACCGCTTCGAATAAAATGCTTCAGGCATTCGGGGAGCGGGTTGCCAAAAATATGCCCGTTCAGGGTACGGCGGCGGACATCATCAAAATCGCCATGGTACGGGTTTACGAAAGACTCAGGGCAGAAAAGCTTGACGCTCACCTGATTATGCAGGTACACGATGAGCTGATTGTGGAATGTCCGGAAAAAGACAGCAAAAAGGCGGCGGAGATTTTAAAAGAAGAAATGGAAAACGCCTGCAAAATGAAAGTCAGACTGCTTGCCGAAGTCAATATCGGTAAAACGTGGTATGACGCAAAAGGCTGAACCACAACAGCTTGTGGCGAACAAAAATTCGTTGTTAAAAACGTCCTATTTCGGGGCGTTTTTTTGTGTGTTTTTTTAATCTTCTTTTTGCTCTTTAACCTTGACAAAACGGACAGGCAACTTTATAATATTTTTGTGGTGAATTGTGGTGAATTAGTTCAACTTAGTGTTGAATGTCATCATGAGATGAGAATGAAAGGTAGGTGTGGGCGATGTTTGGCTTTACGGGAAGCTTCGAGCATAATCTCGATTCGAAAAACAGACTGTTTGTTCCGGCGAAATTCAGAGAACGCCTCGGCGACAGCTTCGTGATCCGCGTCAAGCCGTCAAGACATCCCCATATCGAGTGTTTCACCGAAGAAGAATTCGAAAAAAGGGTTGAGCGTGAGCTCAGTCACGCTTCGGACGAATACACCCGTGAAAAGCTGCTTTTTGCTTCCCGGTCGAACGCCAACGTTGTTTCGGTGGACTCTCAGGGAAGAATCAGCGTCAACGCCACGATTCTCAAGTATTCCGGACTGGAAAAGACCGGTCTTTTCGTCGGTATGGGCGACCATGTACAGATCTGGAACCCCGTAAAATATGACGAATACTTCATGCAGATTAACGATGAAATTGCCAAGGACGAGGAGGCTTCGCTCAAGGAAGCCGAAAAACGCCGCGAGTTCAAGGCGGACGGACGTTTTATCGAGCTGAAGAATTAAAAGGACAAGCCTATGGAATTTTCTCATAAAAGCGTGCTTCTTGACGAGTGTATCGAAGCACTCGCTATTAAGCCCGGCGGCGTTTACGTTGACTGTACGGCGGGCGGCGGCGGACACAGCCGGAAAATACTTGAAAAGCTTAACGGCACAGGCAGACTGATTGCCGTTGACCGTGACCCCGACGCTATCAGCGTTCTTCACGAAAGGCTCGGCGACTATCAAAATGTCACGATCGTAAAAGACAATTTTTTCAATATCAAAACGATTCTGTCCGAGCTCGGTCTTGACGGGGCGGACGGAATTCTTGCCGACCTCGGCGTAAGCTCCTTTCAGCTTGACAACGCCGAAAGAGGCTTTTCGTTCCATAATGACGCGCCGCTTGACATGAGAATGTCAAAAGAGGGAAAAACCGCGGCGGACGTTGTCAACACCTACGACGAAAGACAGCTTTCGTTTATTTTAAAAAAATACGGCGAGGAAAAATTCGCCGCGAAAATCGCAAAAGCAATCGTAAGAGAAAGAGAAAACACACCCATCGAAACGACAACAGCACTTGCCGAAATCGTCAAATCGGCGATTCCTGCCGCCGCAAGGAGAACCGGCGGACATCCGGCAAGAAGAACGTTTCAGGCTTTACGCATTGAAGTCAACGGAGAACTTGACCGCCTCGCAGAAGCGGCACAGGATCTGTTCGAAAGCTTAAACAAAGGCGGAAGACTTTGCGTCATCACCTTCCATTCGCTTGAGGACAGGATTATCAAACAGACCTTTGCTTCTTTGTGTCAGGGCTGTACCTGCCCGCCGGAGTTTCCGGTCTGCGTGTGCGGAAAAACACCGAAAGGCGTTCTCCCGTTCAAGTTTAAAAAGCCGACCGAGAAAGAGCTTGAAGAAAATCAGCGTTCAAGAAGTGCAACGCTTCGATGTATTGAGAGAAAAGAAGAAAACATCTGATTTCAGTTTGGGGGAGAGAATATGGCGGTTGAATACTTATTTGACTATTCTTCGGCGGCACCGGAACTGATTCCGCAGCCGATTCCTGGAAAAAAGCCTCAGGCGGAAAAAAAGCCTGAGCTGAAAAAAGTGAAAAAACCCCGTGTGGATCTCAAGCAGCAGACCGTAGCGTCTCACGTAAAGGCTGCGAAGTTTTCGGCATTGGTTATCGTTGTCATGCTTTCTTTTGTGCTTCTTTGTGCAAGCTTTTCGGCACTTCGTTCAAGCCGTATTCACTATAACCAACAGCTTGATACGCTTGAAATTTATAAAAACGACCAGAAATTGGTTGCCGCTCGTCTGGCTAAGCTTGTCTCGGTGGACAAGATCGAAAAGATCGCCGTCGAAAAACTCGGAATGATCAAGCTTTCCGAAGAGAATATTATCTATGTCGATACGGCGGACAAAAACGAGATTATTACTGACAATTAAGTTGTTTGAGCAATAATTGTCACTGTGTTTGAATACAATTAAAAGACGCAAACGATTCGCCTTGTAAATGAGCGGACGGCTCGTCAAAGATTATTTGCTGATTATCTTTTTGCACACTTTGGTTGCCATTGGTTAAAGTTGAGGGAGTCGAAAACAATACCGTGTTCGACTCCCTTTGACTTAAGCAGATGAGACTTACGTCTGCTTCAGAAAGGAGGTATTTTACTTGAAACTGAGAGTAAGGAAAAACACGGTTTCCCGCCGTGCGGATAATTCCTATAAGCACAGAGCAAGAGAAATAACGGCATTTCTGCTCGTTTTTCTGCTGCTTGTCGGTATCGTAAGAGTCGGCTATATTGTTGTCGCTCATGGGGAAGAGTACCGCTCGAAAGCCGAAGCAAACCAGCTTTATGATGAAATTATTCCGGCTGTCAGAGGAACGATCTATGACTGCAATATGAATCCGCTTGTAACCGGATCTTCCGCCTGGATACTGACAGTTGACCCGAAAGAAATCTATACCTTCTTTTCAACGAGATTCAACAAGAAGCTTGACGACGGAACGGTTATTACCGAAAAAGCAGACGAAAAGCGAAATGAGTATTATTCGTTTTTGTCCAAAAAGCTTGCCAAAATCCTCGACATGAAAGTCAAAGAAGTAAGAGAAATCCTTACCCAAAGCGACAAACGCTATGCGAGAGTCAAAAAAAAGGTTGACGCTTCCCAACGGCTGGAGCTTGACGAATTTTTCAGCTATGAATATGTTTATAACACCGGCGTGACGAAAAAAGGCGAGGAATACGATGAAACCGTAAAGGCCTCGAAATTCTTCAACTATGAAAACGACTCGATCCGGATTTATCCCGACAATAACTTCGCTTCGACGGTCATCGGCGCGACGAATTATAACGGCGACGGTATCAGCGGAGTTGAAATGCAGTACAATTCCGCCTTGAAGGGTACCGACGGAAGAAAGGTGACGGCAAAGGACGCCTATAACAATGCCGTCGATTCCAGTTTTGAAACAATCAACGATCCGATCGAGGGCAACGGCGTTGTGCTGACGATTGATTCGAATATTCAGATGTATCTTGAAAATGCGCTCCGACAGGCAAAAGAAAACACGAAGGCGAGCGGCGTTTTCGGGATTGTTATGGACGTTGACACGGGTGCGGTGCTTGCTATGAGCGACAAACCGGACTTCGATCTGAACGATCCGTATAAAATTGTTGACGAAAACGAAATCAAAATTCTCAAGTCCTATGAGGACGACGAAAAGTATAACCAGATGGTGACGGATGCTCTTTATTCCCAGTGGAACAGCTTCTGCATCACAAGTACTTACGAGCCGGGCTCCACTTTCAAAATTTTTACGGCTGCCGCAGCGCTTGAAGAGGGTGTCGCCAATCTGAATACGACTTATACCTGTACCGGTGCCTACAAAGTGGCAAATGATACGACGATCCATTGTGCCAATACCGCCGGCCACGGAACCCAGACCTTTACACAGGGTCTTATGAACTCGTGCAATCCGTTCTTTATTGATATCGGACAAAAGCTCGGAGTCGAACGGTATTACAAATATTTTGATGCTTTCGGTTTCACCCAAAAAACCGGAATTGATCTTCCGGGTGAAGCCAATCCGGTTTATCATTCACTTGAAAAAATGGGCAAGGTTGAACTGGCAAGTACCTCTTTCGGTCAGTCGGTAAGACTCAGTCCCATTCAGATCATCACCGCAACGTGCGCTATTGCGAACGGCGGAAAGCTGATGCAGCCGTATATTGTCGACAGTATTGTCAACAGTGAAGGCAGCGTTGTTTCGAAAACCGAGCCGACCGTCAAGCGTCAGGTGATTTCCGAAAGTACGGCGGCGACCGTAAGACAGATGATGGAAGCCGTTGTCGAAGGCGGAACGGGTAAAAACGCGTATATCGCAGGCTACCGTGTCGCAGGAAAAACGGCAACAAGTGAAAAGCTTGACTTAAAGACGCAAAAGGGGGAAGAAGCTTCCCAGCAAATGAAGTATGTTGCTTCCTTTGTCTGCTTTGCGCCGGCGGACGATCCCGAGGTGGCGATTCTTGTCGGCGTTGACGATCCTCCGGGAGAATACAGAGGCGGCGGCGTTATTGCCGCACCTATCGCAAGAGAAGTAATGGAATCCACGCTGAAATATCTGAACGTCAAGCCGCAGTATACGCAGGATGAGCTGAGTAAGGTCAGCTATACGGCGCCGAACCTGATTTCAAAGACGGTAAGCGACGCGAAGGCAACTGCTGCGGGTCAGGGCTTCAGTATCCGGGTTGTCGGAGACGGAAAGACGGTTGTTTCTCAGGTTCCGGCTTCGGGACAGTCGATACCCAAAGGAGGCGTTGTAGTCGTTTATACCGAAAGCGACGCAGAAGCACAGGTCGTTGAAGTACCCGATTTTGCGGGAATGAGTGTGTCGCAGGCCAATCAGGCGGCGCTTGCGGCGGGAATCAACATAATTATTTCGGGGCCGGCGAGCGAAGCGAGCGCTCAGGTTTACAGCCAGAGCGTTTCCAAGGGAACGAAGATTCAGACCGGCTCAAGCGTAACCCTTTATTTCCATTCGACAACCAAGGTCGTGGACTGATTGACGGCCGGCGGAGGTGCTTATGAAGCTTTCTCAATTGCTTTTTGCGGCAAATATTGATTATAAAGCACAGGACGAACAGATTGACCTGATAACGGACGATTCGAGAAAATGCAGACCCGGCTGTATCTTTGTCTGCCGGAGAAATGCGGAAGAATATGTTCAGGAGGCTATTGAAAACGGAGCTGTGCTTGTTGTCGGCGAAAAAAAGCATTGTGAAAACTGCGCTGTTGTCGAAGACGCGGGAAAGACATACGCCGTACTTTGCCGTGAGTTTTTCGGCCATCCCGACGAAGAGATGAAAATTACTGCCGTTACGGGTACAAACGGAAAAACCTCCGTCAGCACGATCCTTCACCATATCCTTACCAAAAGTTCAAGAAAATGCGGACTGATCGGAACAGTGGAAAACAAGCTTGACACCGACCGGAAAGCCACGATGACAACACCGGACAGCTTTGAGCTTTATTCCTATCTTCGCAAGACGGCGGATATCGG
>JBJFHV010000486.1:0-5706 GCA_051894015.1 Acutalibacteraceae bacterium
ATCAAGATCAATCGTCACGGTTGTTCCGTCCGCATAGGTCGCTTTCTGGCGGCGGGTTGAGCCTAAAAATTCGTGTTTCACCATTTCTTTGTTATAGAGCTTCCCCTGCAAATCGGCAAGGGGCTTTACACGGGCAATTTCTTTTTTCAGTTTATCATCATCAAGAAGCTCGGTATCGGTCGTGCGGTTGTCTGTTCCGATTTTGCTGACTCCCGTACCGAACGGACTGATATACGGCATACCGGCTAAAAGGGCGCAATACAAATCGCCATTGTCTCCTTTAGGGATGCCCCAGTTATTGAACCAGTTCCACGGCACCATAATGCAGTCATGAAAAACGAGATTACCCAACGGCACGGGAATGCCGACCGCCTGACCGTTTTCCTGCGGTCTTAACGTATACGGTCCGTGATGAACCAAAGCAAGATGATTTAAAAGCTGCATGGCCGGCTCTTCCGAGGACATAATCATGCCCTTGTCATTGAGATAGTCAAAGCATTCGGCACGGTACCTGATGCTTTGTTCTCTTGTGATTTTGTGCTTCGGATTGAAGCATTCGTCGCCGTTCATGACCGAGAATACGTCAAGATATGCACCCTGCACATCGACGCCGTATTCTTCAAGCTCGGAATAGGTTTTCTTTACAAATTGGGGAGCCTGCGAAGCACAAAGGAAGGTATGCTCACCGCCGTCCCATATGGAGCAATACGGGTGAGAGCCGTCAATATTTTCAATCGCCTTGTCCATATCAAACACAGGCGATGAATAATAGTAATCCCGGTACTGGTCGTGAAGAGCAAAGATGTAACCGAGGTCACGGCTGACTTTTGAAAACTCCTTTAAGCCCTCATATCCTCCTGCCGCTTCGCAGGGAGGAAGTATATACGGGTGATTGTTGTCGTAGCCGTCTTTTCCCCAACCGTCGGTATGGATATACAACTTCTCAAGTCCGCACTCTTTCAGCTTTTTCATCTGCTTGGCACGCTCGTAAAAGGTGGCGCAAAGAATCTCATTTGTCCCGTTCTTATCGTAGAAACTTGATTTTTCGTTAATCTTCGAATAGATCTTATGGTGCAGAACCGGACAGCCGATGAGCTTTTGAATGTTTTTGTTTTTCCTGATTTTATCGTCTATTGACACAAACTGACCCGTTTCCTTGAGATATATGCGGTAATCCTTGGCAACGGTGTTGTAATCGGCGCTCTCGTGGAACACAAAACGGATTCTTCTTTCGTATGACAGTTTCCCGAGAGAGGACATCCAATGCACGGAATTGACAAAGGCTTTATGCCGACCGAACGAGGAAAACATACAGGCGTCATACGGTGTTTCCACAATGGCCGTAAAGCTGTGACCGTCGCAGACTCTGCCCCAGATCGGCATATAGCAGTCGCCGGTGTTGATTTTGCGTAAGTAGTGAGCAAAGCCGAAAGTGGACGCAAAGTTTTTCTTGTATCCGTCGGGCAGTAAAAAGCCCTGGCGCATGGCATCGATATGATAGGATTTTTTCCTTTTTCTTTGGAATTGAAGGGGGCCGGAAAAAATACCGCCTGAATATCATAGCCGGTTTCATTTTCGGCTTTCAGTGAAAAAGTAACCGTATCGGCTCCTGTTATTTCAGCCGTACAGATTAGCGAAAAGGGCAGCTTTTTCCCGAATGCGATATAGTTTTCATAGCGGCAGACAATGCGGTTTTCATCTTTTTGGACCGTTTTTTTGAGTGCACTCACAAGAAGCCGGTATGTACTGATATATTTCTTGCCGACTTTCTTCCGGATGATGATATACGGCCGTCTGCCGTCGCTCACCCATGAAAAGCCATTGTGATTGATTTCGTAATCTCCCATTGCCGAGTTGTAAGTCAGTTTAATTTTTTTATTATCCATTTAGTCCTAGTCCACCTCAATTTTACAGCATATCAGCTTTTTTTGAATTGACTTTTGGTAATCTGTAAAACCCAAAGGCCGCTTTGCTGTCACTGTCAGTCCTCCAGCATATTCCTGATTTTTTCACATTCCGTCAAATCCGAAAAGCCGTAAAACAACTCGGCGTTTTCAGAGAGGATTGCTGTCTTTTCCGCTTCGGTCAGTTCCTTTGATTTCAGAACAAAATCAAAGCTCATTTTGTATGTGATCTCCACCATGGTCCTCGGATAATCACTGCCCCACATGAGCTTTTCGATGCCGCATATTTCAGCGGCTTCTTTTATCGCCCTGACCGCCGACGGATACGGATAAAATTCACTGTTGAAAAGCCAGGTGATACCGCCGCTTTCGATGCGGACATTTTTGTTTCTTGCAAGCTTTACCTGCTCATGCCAGCCGTCTCTTGTCACCATGCCGAAATGACCGATGGCAATACGCAGATCGGGATATTGCTGAGTCATTTCAAGAAGCGATCCGGTTTGTTTGTCGCCGTCGGCAAGGTCAATCGAGACAAACTTATGCTCTTTGCTTGCCTGCTCAAAAACCTTGTCATGCTTCGTCAGATCTTGTGTCGGAAGTCTGCCGGCACAGATTTTGATCCCGTCAAAGCCGTCAAGGGTAAACGGCTTGTTTTCTTCATAGAGAGAGCAGATTTTCAGCCTCTCCGGGTACCTTTCCTTTGCCGACAGCAGATAGCTGTCCTGGTTGCCGTCAATTTCTTCCTGCGTAATCACCGCACCGCTGACGCCGGCGTAGTCCATGTTGGCAATGAACATTTCGGCTGTATTTTCACCGCTTAGCATATATGGCGGCATCATCTGACGGATTTCGCCGCCGAAATTGCTTTTGCCGTTGCCGACGGAGAAAACATCTCTGCAGTCAACTTTACCCTGTTGCGTTTTCCACAAATGTGCATGACAGTCTATAATCATAAGGTGACACCGTCCTTAAATATGGCAATTTCCCGAAAGCCGTTTTTCTCGTTTTTGGTTTCTTTTCCGTTTGCGATTTCGATGAGTAAATCAAAAAGTTCCTTTTCACCTTGCGACTGCGCATCAAAGTCAATCCAGCTTTGTTTCCTTTGGGCAAGTGCCGAATTGGTTGCGATTTTTATAGTCGGTACGGGTGCGCCGAGAGGCGTTCCCCTGCCGGTGGTGAAAAGAATCAGCTGACAGCCTGCCGCCGTAAGATTCGTCACGGCAACCATGTCATTGCCCGGTCCGTTCAGGAGATTCAGCCCCGGCTCTTCGGCAGTGTCGCCGTAATCAAGCATCGCCGTCACGGGTGCCGTACCGCCCTTCTGCACACAGCCGAGTGACTTCTCTTCGAGGGTTGTAATACCGCCCTCTTTATTCCCCGGAGACGGGTTTTCGCTAACGGGTTGACCGTGGGCGATAAAGTATTGTTTGTAATTGTTTATCAGCATGACCGCTTTTTCAAACACGCTTTCATTGATACAGCGGTTAAATAAAATCTGCTCGGCGCCGAACATTTCGGGAACCTCCGTCAGAACAGCCGTACCGCTCATGGAAACGAGCCTGTCCGTGATTTTGCCGCACAAAGGATTGGCGGTGATCCCCGAAAGACCGTCGCTTCCGCCGCATTTCAAACCGAGTTTTAACTTGGATATCGGAACGGGTGTGCGTTTATCCTTGCTTGCAAGACTTTTAAGCTCCGATATGATTCTTTCGCCCTCTTGGATTTCATCGTCGCTGTCCTGACAGTTCAGAAAGCGGATTCTTTCTTCATCATAGTCACCGAGGACTATTTTCATTTTCTCAATACCGTTGTTTTCACAGCCCAGACCGAGGACGAGAACACCGCCGGCATTGGGGTGCTTTATCAGTCCGCAGAGCACCTTCTGCGTTATCATTAAATCGTCACCGAGCTGACTGCAACCGTAAGGGTGTGTGAAGCAAAACGCCCCTGTTTTCTGCGCCAAGCTTTGCGCAACTCCGTTCACACAGCCGACCGTCGGTATAATCCATATTTCGTTTCTAATACCGACACTTCCGTTTTTGCGTACGAAAGCGTTTACTGTGACCGGCTTCGTCTTTTGTATCGGCTCAAAGCCGGGCTTGTATTCGTATTTTATCACGCCCGACAGAGCTGTTTTCAGGTTATCAGTGTGCACTTTCTCGCCGGTTTTGATATCCTTTGCGGCGGAACCGATCGGAAAGCCGTATTTGATAATCGGCTCGCCTTTTTGTATAGCCTTGACGGCATATTTGTGCCCGTCCGAAAGGCAGACTTTTACATTGTCCTTTTCGTGTATTAAGACATACTCCATTTGATCGCCTCTCTGATTCCTTTGTTTTCGATTTGCGTAAGGCTTTCGTTCACAAGGTCGGTCATATCGCTTAAATCTTCACCCCATAAATCGGCATTGCTTAAAATCTCTCCGACATCGTGCGTTTTGATATACTCCATCGCCGCCTTGCTGTCGCTCGGCTCGTTTTCTTTGTAATATTTTATCAGACATGCAAGGGAGAACACAAGGGGCTTCGGCAAAGTCTTGTTCTTCTCCCGATAATCCGTGATCGTCGGCAGTACCCTTGCGGTAAACTTACTGACGGAATTTAAAGATATTGACTGCCAAAGGTGTCGGATATAGGGATTCGCGAAACGCTCGAGCACCGCCGAAGCAAACTGTTTGGTTTCATGCGTCTCACCGAGGGTCGGCAGGATATACTCAAAAAGGCAGGTATGAAGAAACTCATTTAATAAGCTGTCCTTCAAACTTTCGCCGACGGATTCCACGCCGCAAAGAAGCGACGGAAACACAAGGGAGGTATGGGAGCCGTTGAGAATGCGGACTTTCATCTTTTTATAGGGCGAAACATCGTCCGTCCAGATGATATTGAAACCGCCTTTTTGCAAGGGCAGTTCCTTTTCAAAGTTGCCCTCGATGACCCAAAGATGATAGGGCTCGGCGGTGTCTAAAAGCGCATCACGACAGCCGATTTCGGCAAAGATCTGCTCTGCCTCGTCTTTCGGATAGCCTGTCACAATGCGGTCAACAAGGGTGTTGCAAAAGCTGTTTTCAGCTTCTATCCAACGGATAAAATCGGGCTCAAGCCCCCACTTCTCAGCGTAGCGCAAAACGCAGTTTTGAAGTTCTCTTCCGTTACAGTCAATTAACTCACAGGCGAAAATTACAAAGCCGGGCAGTCCGTTTTGATACCGCCGATACAAAAACTGCGTCAGCTTGCCGGGAAAAGAAGCGGCCGGCTTGTCCGTGGCTTGACAGGTTTCATCAAAGGAAATTCCGGCTTCCGTTGTATTGGAAATAATAAAGCGCAGGTCGGGATTTTCGGCAAGAGAAAGGAAAGAAGCAAAATCGCGGTAGGGATTGACCGCCCGGGAAACGGCGTTGATTTCCGTTCTTTCACAGACCTCTTTGCCGTTGTCGATACCTCTTAAAATGAGATGATATGTTCCGTTCTGTGCGTTGATTTTTTCGACAGTTTCAGAATCCGTCGGCGACACAATCACGATTTTGCCGTCATAAAGTCCCTGCTTATTAAGCGAATCGATAAATAAATCCGCAAAGCCTCTTAAAAAGTTACCCGTTCCGAATTGAAGTATGGCTTCTTTCATGGTTACACCTCGAATTTAATCAATAATTTTGCTAATGTGCCGTCGTTATGCGAAAGCGCCTCGAAAGCTTTAGCGGCATTTTCTTTTTCATAGACGCCGCTGACGATTTTCAGAATGTCCGCTTTACCGCTTTTCACAAGGTCAATGAGGGTTTCAAAATCCTTGGTAAAGGCGTTGCGGC
>JBJFHV010000487.1:0-5637 GCA_051894015.1 Acutalibacteraceae bacterium
AGTAAATACAATATATATAAAGACAAAAGCATACAACGAATGCGGATGCGAAGCAAAAGCATACTTTTTAGTATTTATATAAAATTCAAAACGGCTCACAAAATCTGCAGTGACACATGGTAATCGTCTTTTTTGATATTACAGGCGAATACACATGACGAATGAAAACTTAACTAACGATTAACGATTTATAGATTTATTATTCGCCTCACTAATATTTGAAAACAAAAAGTGAGGAATATGAATGACGGCAGTTGTATATATGCCAACAACAGAAAAGGGAATCGAAGAGCTGAAACGCAGAACCGCACAGGCTCACGCAAAATGCGTTGAATATAATCTGAATAAACTGAATTGTCCGAGAAAACAGAAAACGGAGATTATCGAATACATAAAACATTGAGAATCAACCGGTCGTGCACACCTGATGCATGACTGGTGTTTTATTGGTTTTCGGTTATTGCTTTTGCGTATCTTTCATATTATTTACAGAAAGTCAGATTCACGCTTGGAGAAAGTGACTTTACTGTATGATAAGGGAGATATTTTATGAAAGCCATTGTATATCTGCCGAAAACACAGGAGGGGATAAAAGAATTAGAACGAAAAACAGCACAAGCTCACGCCAAAAGCGTCTCCTATTGTCTAAATAGAATTGCAGCACCGAAAGAGCAGAAAACAAAAATCATTCAGAACATCATTGACTCATATAACGTCTCAAAACCTCAAAATTGCGGCGGGTGATCATGTCCTTTTCTTTTTCCCACCGTTTTACTGTGTTGCGGCTTACGCCTAACATTCGGGCAAGCTGTTCTTGTGTGAAACCGTATTGCTTGCGGAACGCTTTGATTTGTACGGCTTGTCCTTTTAAAAGAAAAGAATGATACTCATCAGCTAAAAGGTATGGATCAATTCCATACAGCTGCGAAAGCTTTAAAATCAACCATAGAGATGAAAATCCATGCTCGGTACATTCGTATCGGGCATAATTGTTTTCTGTACAGCCTAAATATTTTGCAACATCGGCTTTGCTGTATTGATTTTTCAGCCTGTAATATTTCAGCTTGTCCGGTTGTGTTAAGGCGGCATCGGGAGTAGGGAAGCGTTCAAAAAATTCCGTGTTCTGATGGCTTTTCTCATATTCACGCAAATTGACAGTTTGAGAAAACAGAATACCGAAATGCATTTTGTCTTCACTTTCCGTGCAGATTAATGTCAGTCCGTTTTCGTAATTTTTAAGTAAATACCAGTTTTGGGGAAGATAATCATCAAAAGGCTCAACCTGCGTTTCATTTGTTTCTTTTATGTGTATATAGCATTTTCAATACATCTTGAAGCATAAGTTGCAAGTTTTGTTCCTTTTTCCGGCCGGTAATTGTCGATCCCTTTAATCAGACCAAGCGTTCCTATCGAGACAAGATCATCTTGCTCGGCGCCAGATGAGTAATACTTTTTAACAATGTGCGCAACTAGTCTTAAATTGTGCTCGATCAATTCACTGCGGGCTGAGGCATCATTTTCGTTCTTGAATTTTTCTAACAGTTCGGCTTCCTGCTTTTGTGTCAGCGGTTTCGGAAAAGAGCCCGGAGAAGAAAGGTGAAGAAAGAAGAACAGTAAGTTGTTGAATACATTTTTTATAATTTCGAACATAATTGGCCTCCTCAAAGTGTCCTTTTTTGCCGATTGGGTAAAAAATACTTAAATTTAAGTAAAATCTTTAAAATTAGGTTGAATTATTCAATTATATTTATTATAATTACCTAATAGTATGGATCAGTTTGTACTATTTTTCAGAAATTACGGTTTATACTTCTATGGGAGGTAACTTGATGGATAATAATAAAGTGAACAGCGCCGGAAAACCGGCAAAAAAAGAAAAGAAAAAAAAGAAAAAGAAAAAGCATCCGGTGTTGTTTACGATTTTCCTTGTTTGTTTTTGTCTTTTTACCGTTTGTGTGCTTACCGGTATTGTTGTCGGGACTTCACTTTTGTCTTATGTTGATTCTTTTATTAACGGTAAGGTTGTTATTGATCTTGATAACTATAAGAATTCTCAAAGTCAGACGTCTATTATGTATGCATATGATGAAAATGATAATGCTGTTGAACAGCTGCGTCTGCACGGTGAAGAGAACCGTATCTGGCTTAACTATGACGAAATGCCGGAAAATCTTCTGTGGGCGTTCGTCTGTCTTGAGGACAAGCGTTTTTATGAACATGACGGTGTCGACTGGATTCGTACGGTTGCCGTTCTTGTCAAGCCTGAATACGAAGGTCAGGGCGGTTCAACTATCACGCAGCAGCTGATTAAAAACCTGACAGATCAAAAAGAAGTTACTTATATACGAAAGTTCAACGAAGTTTTAAGAGCGCTGAATTTTGAAAAGTATTACTCCAAAAAGGATATTCTGGAAGCGTACCTGAATACGGTTTATCTCGGTGCCGGCTGCTATGGCGTTAAGACGGCCGCTGAAACTTATTTCGGCAAAGAAGCAAAAGATCTGAATCTTGCCGAATGTGCAATGCTTGCCGGTATTACCCAGGCACCTTACAGTTACAGCCCATATGTCAGCATGGAAAAGGCGAAAAACCGTCAGAAAACCTGCCTTGGTGCAATGCTTGACGAAGGGAAGATAACGCAAAAGCAGTACAATGCCGCTTTAAAGACCACGATCAATCTTGTTAAGCAGTCTGAAAAGGACGATGAGGAAAAAGACGATAAGAGTGAAATCATGTCCTGGTATGAGGAATATGTGGTCGATCAGGTAATTGCCGATCTTCAGAGTGAATATGGCTATGAATATAACGAAGCATGGCGAATGGTTTATTACGGTGGTCTGAGCATATATTCGGCAGTAGATCTTCAGGTACAGGAACAGCTGGAGGATATTTATATAAACCGTTCCGGCTTCCCGTATTCGAGCAAGGATTCGAGAGGAAAGCTTCCGGAATCCTCGATGACCATTATGGATTACTCCGGACGGATTGTGGCTCTTGTCGGAGGCACGGGAGAAAAGACCGATAACCGGGCCTATAACCGCGCTACGGATAACCGTGCGAAAAGACAGCCGGGTTCATCTATCAAGCCGCTTGCGGTTTATGCGCCGGCAATTGATCTCGGATTGATTACGGCTTCGTCTCCGATTCTTGAAAAGGCTTCGATCGTTGACGGAAAGCTTTGGCCGCGTAACTTTAACGGTGACCATGGTTCGGGCGGATATATTACGGTCAAAGAGGCTCTTGTAAGATCTCTCAATACGGTTCCCGTCCGTATTCTTAAGGAAATGCTCAGCCTTAAAAACTCCTTTGATTACTGTAACAATCATTTCCATCTGAATTTCTCCGAGAACGACATGACTTACAGTTCTCTTGCGGTCGGCGGTTCTTATACCGGTGTTACGACTCTTGAAATGGCGGCCGCTTTTGCTACCTTCGGCAACGGAGGAAAGTATTATAAGCCGTACAGCTATTATAAGGTCCTTGACCGAAACGGCGAGGTTCTGCTTGATAATACCGATAACGAGCCTGAACAGGCGATCAAGGCGGAAACCGCAAAAACCATGCTTTCCATGCTTACAAGTGCCGTTACACAGTCCAACGGTACCGGTTACGGCTCAAAGATTGACGGCTTCCAGACGTTTGCAAAAACAGGTACAACTTCGGACAACTGCGATAAATGGTACTGCGGAGGAACGCCGTATTATGTAACGGCTGTCTGGTACGGCTATGACTACCGCGCCAATCTTCATACAGGAACCTCCAATCCGTCCAAGACAATTTTCAAATATGTCTTCAGTAAGCTTCACCAGGGTCTTCCCGCAAAGACATTTGATGATGTATACGAAGGCGTAGACGATCCCGATGATGTTGTTGTAACAACAGAGGAAAACGCAGAGACGACTCTTGATGCCGAAACGACAAAGGCGCAGACCGCTAGTGTAACGCAGAGCCAGACAACACAAAAGGTGACCGGCGCGGCAACTACCGAAAATCAGACCCGGAATGTGACGGAGAATAATTCGTCCGCAACGACGAAAGCGCCTACAACGCAAGCTGAAACTTCCGGTCAGACGCCTGAGGTAACGCAGGCACCGGCCTCTGAAACCACTGCGGCTCAGCCGACATCGCGAAGCCAGGCAACGACGGGTGAGCAGGCATCGGAAACGCCTGAAATTGAGGAATAGGAATTCATGATGATATGATTATTCTGTCTGTGGATTACGGTGACAGCAGAACCGGGGTTGCCGTTTGCGATAAAAGCGAAATGCTTGCTTCACCGGTTTGTGTAGTTGCCGAAGCGTATGAACCGAGACTTCTTGATAAGCTTAGCGAAATTGCGAAAGAGCAAAAGCCTGAGCGTATCGTTGTCGGGCTTCCCCGCAATATGGACGGCAGCTATGGTGAACGGGCTGAAAAATGCACCCAGTTTTCCAAAAAACTTGCTGAAGCTACGGGTATTGAGACGGTTCTTTGGGACGAAAGACTTACTACGGTAAGCGCCCATAAGGCTCTCAACGAAGTGAATGTAAGAGGAAAGAAAAGAAAGAAAATTGTTGATGCAGTTGCCGCAGTTATGATCCTCGAGGATTATATGGCATCAAGAAAAAAATAACAAAACGCCGGGACATATGGCAAAAATGTCCCGGTGTTAATGTTTATTTCGGTTTACAGGCTTTTTACTGCCTCCGAACAGCTGATATATTGAAAGAAGAATCAGTGCACAGGCAAATATGTCCGATAAGATGTCGGGCTTCATTCGGTCCAATATCAGATATCCGCCCAAGGCACCGACAATGCCGGAGAGGATCAGACAGCTCAGATTGTCTTTTACAATGAGTTTTTTTCGTTGATAAATAAGAATGGACAATGCCGCGCATGGAAGAGAAAAAAGCAAATTGATCCCTTGCGCTTCTATTTGCGGCATATTTTCGAAAATTGTCAGATAAATGATAAGAACGGTTCCGGCACCGAGGCCCATGGAGCCGATGATTCCCGACAGAATAAGAAACAGTATTCTTTTCATCGCATCAACAACCTGATTCCTGCCCAGAGCATAAAACCGGCGAAGATTTTTTTGAGTATCCGGTTGCTGATTTTGCTCATCAAAGCCGTTCCGATAACTGCGCCGATCATTGAATACGGTAGATATGTTTTCGCACTTTCAAGACCGACATATCCTTTTTTCAAATAGACGATGCTGCTGATGACCGACAGCGGCAGTATGATGCAAAGCGCAGTTGCCTGCGCCTGTTTTTGACTGAGACCTGCCTTGAGCAAAAATGTAACGGCGATCAGTCCTCCGCCGGCACCGAAAAGAGCATTGATCAGGCCTATGGTTATCCCGGATGCTATAATGCTTGTTTTTTTCAATTTTATCACCTTAACCATGTATAGTATTCGGTTTTTGGCTCAATTTATTCAATATATAAAAGCGCCTGTTCAAGACAAAACAGGCGCTTTCTCATACTGTATTTATTTTTCAGGTTTCAGATTTTATAGCCTTTTAAAAACTCTTTATAAAAGGCGACTGCCGCCGCAACCGCGTCAAGGTCGATGTTTTCGTTTTCCGCGTGGACAGAGGCGAGCTGTTCTTTTGAAAGCCGGATCGGTGCAAATCTCAGCACGCACGGGCAGACA
>JBJFHV010000488.1:0-5617 GCA_051894015.1 Acutalibacteraceae bacterium
CTTTTTGGCAAGTCCCTGCTTTGTCCATGTGAAAGGTGAATGCGAGCCGTTCTCGGGTACACCACTCGGCGGAAGAACCACTTCTTCATAGACGGCGGCGACCTTTTCATAAAACGCATCACAGTACTTGTCATAGTTATTCGTCAGCAAAGCCGTACCGAGAAGCGGAAGAATCTCCTTGCACGCATCGAGAATATACTGCTTTTTATCGAAGGTCATCGGGTAAATCTGATTACAGTCCTTGTCGTGAAGCGTGGTTCCCCTTCCGCCGACGAAAACGATCGGCACGTTTCTTTCTTCCGTCGCGTAGACAGCCGGAACGAACAGGGAAAGTATCATAACAAGACAGAGAATTACTGAAAGCATTTTCCTCATTTTTTTCATAAAAAATCTCTCCTTTCGTACAGATACCAGTATTATACCCGTACCAAAGGAAAGATTCAATAGTTTTCGGTTTATTTCGAAACAGTTTTCAGTAAATCGTCACAATTATTCCCCGAGCAGATACTTCCTTGCGTTCTCAAAAGAGATTCCCTTAATGATTCTTTCAAGGGCTTTTTCATCGTAAGGATACAATCCGTTTTCCACCCAGGAGCCGACAAGGGCGCAAAGGATTCTCCGGAAATATTCATGCCTCGGATAAGAAAGGAACGAGCGCGAGTCGGTAACCATTCCGACAAAGCCGCCGAGAACACCGAGGTTGGCGAGGGCTTTCATCTGCGCCTGCATACCGTCAATGTTGTCGTTAAACCACCAGGCAGAGCCGAACTGAATTTTTCCGACGGCTTCGCCTGACTGGAAGTTGCCGAGCATCGTGCCGAGTACATAGTTGTCTTTCGGATTCAGGCAGAACAGCACCGTTTTCGGCAACAGACCGTCTTTATCGAGTTCATCAAGGAAACGGGAAAGTCCGAAAGCAATCTGCGGATCGTCAACCGAGTCAAAACCCGTGTCGGGACCGAGTGAGCCATACATTCTTGTATTGTTGTTACGCATCGCGCCGAGATGAAGCTCCATGACGAAGCCGCGTTTTGCGTATTCCTTTCCGAAGAAGCAAAGCGTTTCATATTTATATTTGTCAAGCTCGTCTTTGGTAAGCGATTGTCCGGAAACAGCTTTTTTGAAGATTTCTTCAAGCTCACCTTCCGTTGCCGGCGCGTAAACAACGCTCGCTACCGCCTGATCGCTTGCAACGCAGCCGTTTTCTTTGAAGAAATCCATTCTTTGCTTTAAGGCGGCTTTCATTTCGCCGTAAGTCGAAACAGGCAGTCCGCTCACAGCTGACAGAGCGGAAAGCCACGCTCCGAAATCGTGCGTTTCGATATTGATCGCCTTATCGGGACGGAAAGCCGGAAGCACCTTGACGGAAAAGTCGGTTTCCCGAAGCTTCTGATGGTAGAGAAGATCGTCGCACGGATCGTCCGTTGTGCAAAGGGCAAAAACATTTGATTTTTCGATAATCTCACGGGGTGTGAAGCCGCCGTTATCAATTTTCTTTTTCGTCTCGTTCCAGATTTCTTCGGCGGTATCCTCGTTTAAGACCGTATCAATCCCGAAATACCGCTGAAGCTCAAGGTGACTCCAATGGAAAAGCGGATTTCCGATCGCAAGCGTCAGCGTCTTGGCAAAAGCCTTGAAATTTTCTTTCGGTTCGCCGTCGCCCGTGATGTATTTTTCGTCGATACCGGCGCTTCTCATCGCGCGCCATTTGTAATGGTCGCCGGACAGCCAAAGGTCATAGATGTTGTCAGGCGTATTGTTTTCATAAATTTCCTTTGCCGTCAGATGGCAGTGCCAGTCAAAAATCGGCTCAGGCTCGGCAAAAGAGTGAAAAAGCGTCTTTGCCGTTTCGGTGTCCAGTAAAAAATCTTTATCCATGAATTTTTTCATAAGCATCCTCCCGTGTAAATGAATCTGCTGATATTGTATCATACAATCCGCATTCGTAAAACAGTTTTCCTATATGTTTTTATTTTATTTTTTTCTGAATACTTTATAGGGAATTTATGTAGACTTTGTTGACAAAGTGGCGTAAGCCCTCTGTTCATAAGGGTTTACGGCGTCAACAAAGTTGTCAACAAAGTGTCAGCAAAGTCGGCTTTGTTGACATTTTCCGGCTCTTTGCGGTTACGATTTCTCACCGCCGCACCCTTGCCGCTGTTCCGACCGCACCGTGACCGTTTTTGCGATGTACCGGGCGGAAGGAAAGAGAGAATAAGCCGCACTGCAACAAAGAACAAAGTGAACAAAGATTTCATAAACCTCTGAGAATATTTTTGAAATGTTTATAGGAAATCTCTGTTGCTTTTGTTGCAGAAGCCCGAAAACCCTTATAAACAGCGGGATTTCCCTGCAACAAAGTGTGCAACAAAGCTGCAACAAAGTGCAACAAAGTCAACCTCGTCGTTCCTCTCAGGAACGATTCTGCACGTTTTGTCCGCCCGAAAGCAATTAATTGACAGTGATTCGGAGCAAAAAAGTTGTGACTTTGTTCCCTGTCTGACAACGGAAACCGTTTTTGGCTTGCCGGTACGCAACCGGTATTGTCTCGGGTGCGCTGACGCCAGATAAACGGGGGGCGAACAAATGTTCTGTTTCTATTATACATCGAATATTCCGTTTTGTCAAGAGCACTATACGGGTGTTGATTCTTTGGCTTCAAACAAGGCGGTCGCAAGGCGACACCAATGCCCGGGGTCGTGTGACGACTCCAATTCCGGGGTATGCAGTGCCCGATTGAAAGCTGGGTGCCCGAGCCGTGAACTGAGCAGTAAATTTAAGTTTAGCGGCGGAAGACCCCTCTGTCACGTTCGTGACATCTCCCCTTTCAGAGGAGAATCCTTATATCGAGCTCTCTAAAATATTTTTCTCACCTGAAAGGGGAGATGTCAGCCCTGCTGACAGAGGGGTCCCGACAAACTAAAATTTGTCTTGAAAGTATCACATTAAAGATACGGTCTCAGTTTTTCGCAAAGTGCCGTTTCCTCATTTATCAGCTTTTCCGCTGTTTTTTGCGAATCGCTGTCCGCCGTCGGATATTTGTTTTTGTATTTTCCAAGCTGTTTGACGCCCATATTGCACCCGTCCGTCATAAGCGACGCAATGGTTTTGTCGCTGTCGTCGCCCAAAAGGCTGAGATTGATTTTCACCCAAGCGGAAAGTCTTGCCGCCTGAGACGGTTCTTTTCCCCTCTCGCCCAGTTCGGAAAGACGGGAATGAAGCTCATCACCTATTTCCTCGTGCGCCTTCAGCGAATCGGAAAGCAATTGCCATAACTGCTTGTTTTTTACATTGTCCAGAACCTGCCGTATGGAGTTTACCGCAGTTTTGGTTCCGCTGTCACATTCTTTTAAAAGGTGTATCGTGTCGTCTGTCATAAAAGCCTCCTTAACTTGTATGAATAAGAAAAACTGTGTTGTGCAGTGTCCGTTTTAGTATTCCTTATTATTATAAAAATATGTCCGTGCCGGAAGCATCTGCCGATAAACGATTGTTTTGGCGGACGCGGCTTCGTCAGATTTTCTTGACACCCATTGCATTGTTGACTTGTTGGCGTTTATATGATAAACTTTTTTAAGAATAATTGTGTAGGTGATTGAATGAATACCGGATTTAATAAGCTTATCAGAAAGACCAAACGCAGACGTCGGTTTCTGATCTTCCTGTTTGTTCTGACACTCGCCGTCAGCGTCCTTTTCCTCGGGGATATCGAGGTCACCCGTATGCCGTCTTCTCAGACCGTTCACTACGGGGCGGGACTTCCCGGATTTGCAATTTTCCTGATCGTTGCCGCCGAATGTATCGTGTTTTTCTTCATCGGCGCATTTGATATGGCAAGAGTCGAAAACATTCTGTTAAACGAATGTGACCCCGAAAAGTATTTTGCCGTACGGACAAGTATGAACCGCAAACTGACCACCGCTTCGGACATTGCAGCGGCTTCGGCCAAAGCAGCGTTAGCCGGCGGAGACTTCGTCTCGTGCGTGAATTATGCCATGCCGCTTGCGAATGATAAAAAAGCGGAATACCGTTTTGCCTCAGCCGTGGACATTTTCAAAGCCTCTTTCTTTCTCGGCGACCGCCGGAACATGATGATCGCTTTCAACAAGGCAAAAGCCGAATTCGGAAGACTTTCGTCCGGACCCAAAGCGTACACCGTTGTTTTGGGCCAGCTGGAAATGCTGTCTTATTTAAGCGACGGAAATCTCGAAGCCGCTTTAAAAATCGCCGACAGTATCAAGCCCTCCGACACTTCGAATTACGTCGTTGCGTTCGACAGCTTTTACAAGGGTCTTGTGTACCGTGCGGCGAACGAAACCATCAAAGCGATCCACTGCTTTATGACCGCAAGCGAAAAAGGCGGAAAGATGTTTATCAAATCGGAAAGCGAAAAATATATCAAAGAGTATGAAGCTTCTCAGGATAAGACTTCTTGAATCACAAAGGCAAAAAACAACGGACTGCCCGTTTCGGTGCAGCCCGTTTATTGTTTTTATCTTGATACATAATAGCTGTCAAGAATATAGGTGCTTCTGTCATAAATATTCGTCGCCCGGATATACGCCGTACCGTCGCAGACATAGCGAACATACGGGTCCGTTGTATTTTCGATATCCCGGGTGGAATATCCGTAATACGGCTTATCGTTGCCGTCCGACATATAAATCGAAAAGTTCACTTCATAAAGGTTGCCGCCGATATCCCTTGCGGACGAAACAACCGTAAAGCCATCGCTGAACGGTGCTCCGGTAAATTCGATATAAAAATATCCGTCGGAATAGAATCTCGTTCCCTCGGCAAAGCCCGGGCTTACGGTAACATCGAAGTATTTTTTGATCGTTTCGATCACATAATGCTCCTTGATGCGATGGGTTCCGTAAACATCACCTTGTTCATAATAATCGCCGTTTTCGGGTGTTTCAAACAGATGCTGCCGATTGATAAAATTGTAGCACAGACCGTAGTCTGCAAGCTCTTCATCAGACAGACGGTCGGAAAAAGACGGAACCTTACTTTCGGAAAAATTGCTCAAAAAGATGTTCAGATCATATTGCAGCGAGTCGGTAAGCGAAATGGTTCCCGACGGTTCCGGCGTGTTGTAATTTTCCGTATCGGGCTGTACCTGCGGTCTTTTCGTTGAAGCGGCGGTTGTCGTTCTTGTCGTTGTTTTCGGTCTCGTCGGAGAAACATACCGGCTTGTCGGAGCCGCCGAAGAATAAGCTGTCGTCTTGCCCTGATACGTGTACGGCGTTTTATCGGAATAGGACGACGCTTCGGTTATATTCGTCACAACCCCGGCAACCGGATTCGAACTTTGCGCCGACACGGAGCCTGTATTTTTCGAAGATCCTCCGCTTTTCAAAAAGATTCCCGCCGTTACACTGCCGGTCAGAATCACCGCCACCAGTACAGCAATGATCGTTTTATATTTCGCGCTGTCTGCGGTGTTATACGAGGACTGTTTTTGTGCATTTAAGCAATATTCGCAAACATCTTTGTCCGAGCCTGTTTCACGGCCGCAAAATCTACAATACATACCGGTACCTCCTTCAACCAAAAACGGAACGGCTGAACCCTTTTGATGTCCGGCGAGCCGTCCGTTTCACAGTATCCGTTC
>JBJFHV010000489.1:0-5556 GCA_051894015.1 Acutalibacteraceae bacterium
ATCATCTCCGGATTCAACCAGTCCGCCAACATGAGGTAACTGTTCCAATGCACGTAATCCCAATCCGCCGAAATCCATAAGGTATATGTTTACGTGGGATGGCGGATACATCATTGCCATTGACATGACCAACGACTCGATAAATGTCGTTTTTCCGGAAGATGGGGCTCCGTATACCGCAAGGTGTCCGAAATCGGAAAAGGCAAGCTCAAGCGGATATTTGCGCTGGTGCATTGGATCGTCCACTTCCCCGACAAGCGGTTTCAATGTCCAATCCGCTTCAGGCCATGAGAATCCGTTAAAGCTTTCCGAATGCAGTTCGTTGAGAACTATTCTGTCCTTCAGCTTGTCCGGCCATATTCTTTTTGCAAACGGTATATGATTTTCCTGAGCAAATCTGTTTATATAGGAGACAATGACGTTTATCTCACTTATCAACGAATATGTTGCATGAGTTCCGCCTGTATTGTCTAATCCGTATTTGCTTCCATCAGCCGCTATCATGAATATCTTTTCAGACTTCGTATTGCCCGCACCTGAATAAGGAGCGCCGCTCCAAAAAGACTGAACTTCTGTAAGAAAATCTGCTGTACTGTTGTTGACCCTTACAAATGCTCTTCCCGGATTTGATATAGCCGAGGCATCGGGGATCCCTACCATCTCTTTGCTGGATGACGGAGATGCAACCTTTAGGCACCACTTAAAATGGGTGTTTTCCTTAATTGACGGGCTTGCGTCAGCGCCGGGATTCTGCGTCGCGAGGATAAACCAAATACCAAGTGAACGGCCTTTTGCAAAACTGCTTTCAACCCATTTCATAAACTCGGGGAAGGTTTTTTTGAACTCTGCAAATTCATCGATCACAACAAAGACGATCGGAAGCTTCTCCGGTATTTCGCCTTGATTGGCCTTCCTGTTGTAGTCCTTAATTTTTTGAACCTTGTATGTGTCGAAGAGCTGTTCTCGTCTCGAAATTTCATATTTCAGTGCCTCAAGGTTTCGCTTGATATCCGTATCTATATTTGAAATCGTTCCCGCAAGATGAGGCAGGTTTATGAACGGAGTGATCAAACCGGTTCCCTTAAAATCAATAAGAATAAACGAAATATCTGCCGGGGAAAAATTCAGCGCCATTGAGAGGATCCAGCTTTGCAGCATCTCTGATTTTCCTGATCCGGGCATGCCTCCGACAAGGCCGTGGACTCCGTGCTTCCCGTCCATGATATCAAAGCTGAACGGATTGCCGCGCTCATCTATTCCGATGGGGACAGACATGGTTTTATCAGTCCTCGCGTTATTCCATGCGGTTTTGATGTCGTAATCAGATATTTTTTGAATGCCGTAGCCTTCCATGAATCTTACAGCATCAGGTATGGTTTTCTTTGAACCGTTTTCGGAAAACCTCAGAGGCGCCATCATGCGGGAAAAGCGTTCAAAATCGATCGTGCTGTTGTCGTCAAGCAAGAATTCCGTCTTAACTGCAGCATTGTTCTTTTCATAGGCAAGGCCGCTGTCTCCGTGGACTTCAATGATTTGCTCGCATTCTTTTGGCAGATTGTTTACTGATGCTCCTGCAAAAATCACACCGATATTCACATCTGCACCAGCAGAATTAAGTGAAGAAAGGAACTTTCTGTCAGAGAAAAGTTCTGGTGATAAGACTATCAGCAGATAATGAGGCGTGTTGTGTGAGCTTGACAAAAAGTCTGCTGATGTCCGCTCTTTCAGTATCCCACTGATAGCTTCCATGAGCGAACTTACACCTGTTTTTGTATATGCAAGCATACGGGATTTCCCGCGTTCTTCATATGTATGCGGAAGCCACCGAGCCCAGTTCCAATATGAAGCATCTTCATCGGAAAATATAAAGGCTATTCTCATATCTTCATATGAATGAAATGTAGTTGCCTGCATAACGATATTGCTGACCAAGGAAAAAGCAGAAGCCTTGTTTCCGGCAATGCCAACTATATTGTTATTTCCTCCGCTGATAAGGATCGGTGCATCGTCAAGGCACTGACTGTTTGTGCTCAGAGAATCCGCCATATCCTCCAGCGGATCTTCAGAAAACGCAAAATCATTTTTTGTCCACGACGCGGTTACTTTTGCTTTGACTCTTCCAGTACCGATTCTGAACAGAGCAAAATCCTTATCCGAAGCACGGCGTTCCCATAAAGAGGATCGTCTTTGCTCGAGTATTACGGGGCACTGTGCCGTATCCGGGTTAGAGCGAATCAGTTCATCGAGCTGCTCTTTGGCTCCGGATTTTAATTTTAGTTCTATCCCCTCAAGGTATTGTCTGTATTTTTCATCCCTTGCTTTATCGTATTCCGAATGTTCAGTCTTCTGCTTACGATAGTTGATCACCGCAATTACAACGGAAATCAGCTGCATAGGGATCATAATGAGCATATATGTAGGGCTTGTTCCGATTATTAACGCCATAAGCACTGCAATAAGGGCCATTGAGATTGGCGGCAGTATGACCGAAAGCCAGTTCATTTGAGGTTTGGCTCCTATTGCCGGCGGTTTTTTAATTTCAATTACTTCTTCGTTAACTGAAGCTTCAAGTCTCGGCGCCCGGTTAAACTTATCATTTACCGTCTTATCGGTTAAACTTGCAGCGATGTCTGTTTCAAGCAATACGCCATTGATGTAAGTCAAAGTGTACTTACCGATAGTGATAGTATCATTCTCTTTGATCCTCGTTTTTGCGCGTATCAGTTTATTATTAACATATGTTCCGTTACTGCTTCCGCAGTCTTCGATATACAGGTTTCCATCATCCTTGGAAATCAGTGCGTGACGCCTTGAGACACTTTTGTGAGCAAGCGTCAAAGTTGAATTAGTTCGTCCAATTGTCAAGGTTTCAATTTCACTTAAATCTGTATATGCAAAACAAGAATGCGATTCGATTATCACCACCGATGCATTGACTCCGCTGATAGGAAATACTGTCATATCTCCTATCTCACAACAAGTCGTACCGTTTGAGCTTTCATATTCAGAAATCTGCTTTCCATCTTCCGAGTACAGTTCAATACGCTCCGGTGACTTTATATATATCGAATCATCCCTTTTATTACCGATGGCAATTCTATCTGCACCGTTCCACGGATGATCCTCTATTGACGCATTCGCGTAAATTCGTATTATATAGCTCTTATCAGTTGACTTCTGCATAAAATAACCCTTCTGAATACCATATATTTTTTATATGGGTATATGGTCGCTGAAAAAGCGCAAAAACCTATGATACTACATAAAAACCCAAAAATAATTATAAATCCCACAACAAATATTGTCAATTAGCCAAGGCTGTGTTTTTTCATTTGCTGTGATGTTTTTTAAGATAACCACATGAGAACTATCAGCCAGAAAACCTTCAACGCCACTCAGCCTGAACGTTATCGCAGGAGCAATGTAACCGCAGATGATACTGACTGCACCAAAGCAGGAAAAGCACAGCGCCAAACAAGCCATACGGTAAAACGCAATCAAAAAAGCAGATGTCGCCGGCGGCGGCAACATCTGCATAAATTATTCTTCTGCTGTGTCTTCCCCATCTACATACAGCTGCGTTGCAGGGTCGAGCACCCGGGGCAGAGAGCTGATAACATTCAGCTTTGCAAGCGCCCGGGAATATGCAATATATTTTTCGTTATCGCACATACCTCTGTCAAAAACAAATACCTCTCTGAATTCGAGGCCCTTTACGGACTTAACAGTGTAAACCGTATAATCCCGCAGATCTTTTCCTGCCAGCTCATGCTTCAGATCTTCCTCAGCGTATTCGTCTTTCACCACAAAAACAGCTCCTGAACATATATCCGGGCAATTTTTGATTGCATCGTCTATGGTTTTGTATTCACCCACCGGTTCCATATCTACGCCGATCTTCTGCATTTTATACGGAAGACGGCTGTTGCAGAAATCGACGATCTGGTTCGGGTTTCGGAAGTTTTCATCCAGCTCATACCGGTCGGAAATAAAATCAACGGAATCCCAGGTTCTTATTCCGTGCTCGGTGATCATCTGATTTACATCGCCGAAAACATTTATCACCGGTGTGTATGCAATATGGAATTCGCCTGCATCCTCGGAATAAGAATTGATTTTATTTATGAGCTCAAGTTCGGATACGCTGAGATCTTGCGCCTCGTCCATAAATATGTATTGTCTGCGGTTCCATTTCGTATCACGCGTCAGATATTGGCAATACAGCTCAAGATACCAGTTGTGCTTATACAGCTTACAAAGCTTAACGCCGAATTCGTCCTTTATCTTTTTCCTGCAAATATTGAGCAGACGGGTATTAAGGTATGCTTCATTCTGTTTTTCGGTTCTGACAGAAAAGGATTTGTATCTGTCATTTACAAGCTTGTTCTCAGAATCGGTAAAATGCTTGCAGAAACTTTCGATAAGTTTTTCTCCCGCGGCCATAAGCTGTTTGAAAAGCCCGATTGTAGGTTTCAAATCACTTACAGCATATTTTCTCCACTGCAAAACATCAGCGGAAAGTTCAACCATTTTATTCAGTTCTGATATTTCCCGGCTGAACTTTTCCATGAGGTGTTCAGTAAGATTGTTCTTTTTGCTTTCTGCCTCACTGATCTGCTCTGCTGCCCTGCTGTACAGTGCGGCGAGTTCCTCAATAATCCGCTTCGTCTCCCCGAGTGTGACTCCCTCAAACACATACGCTGATCTGGCCGCACGTTCAGCATATGCCCGCTTTTCTTCTTCCGCGAGCTCCTTCTCAACGGCTTTGTACGCTTCATCATACTCATCCTTAAGAATTGCCAACTTGTTTTTGTGTGCTGCTGCTGTAAACAAGGATGCTTTCTTTATTATCTCTTTTTCTGCCGCTATATGATCCCTCAGCTGTGAAAGCTTGCTGTTGTTCAGGATACGATCATCATCCGGCGAAATGACGATTCGGAAGTTCGGATCCGTCACGGTTTCATACTCTGTCTTTGCCGCGTCATACGCATCATTCAGCTCTTTCTGAAAACGGGGTATGTCATCAAATCCTGTAATGTCTGCCGAAATGAAATTGCAAACTCTTTCCGATGCGGTTTTGGCTTCCGTAACGGCACGTATTTTTGCTGTTTCAATCTCTTCTTCGATAATTAAGCCTTCAAATTCAAGCAGCTCGTTGAGCTTGTTTTCGCATAACTCTATCAGTCCGTCGGTCTGATTCAAAAGCACATCAAACAGCGCCTTGTAGCTTTCCTGCATAAATGCCTTTGAATAGACCCGCGAAAGATATCGTTTGTCGAACACCAATTCGCTGACATCCTCGTCCGGGGCTTCACCGCTCTTCCCGAGCATCATCTGATAGTATGCTTGATACGGAAAAATTGCCTTAAAGCTTATTCTGAACTGTGCGGAAATATCTTTTATAAAATTTTTGAAATTATTGCTGGGGACAAGCAGAACATAATCTCCGCTGCTGATTTCCTTGTTGTAGATAAGATAACGCAGACGATGCAGCAGGACCATCGTTTTACCGGAGCCGGCGCAGCCTTGAACAATAAAGGATTCTCCGGTCGGAAG
>JBJFHV010000490.1:0-5554 GCA_051894015.1 Acutalibacteraceae bacterium
AATTTAGCTTTTTCTGTATAGAACTTATAATACTTTAGAATCACCCTCTTATTAATAACAATTTTTTATTTTTTATTATTTTACAATTTAATTTCTTCACCGTCAAGATATATTTAATTAAAAATTATTAATCAGCACTAAAATCAACCTCACCTCAACCATTTTTTCGAAAGGCTATTTTTTTGTGTTAGCTAAAGAAAAAATCCCCTCGAAAAAGAATCGAGAAGGGATTTTTATTCAGACTTTATTTCACATTCTTATACGCAAGCTTATTCGACGCCGAATAATAAATGCTTGCGTTGTTTACGCCCGAGCCTTTCAAAGCGGTTTTCAGCTTTTTGGCGACGGTCGCATTCTTGACATAGAACTTCATACCGGCAGGAGTGTTAACGAACGCATAAGAATCCACTCTTGGTGCTTTATTTGTATCGGTAAAAGTTACGGACGTAAGCTTCGTACAGCCGAGGAACGCTTTGCGACCGATATAAAAGGTGCTCGGTGCAAGCTTGATACTCTTCAGATTTTCGCAATACGCAAACGCGGCATCCCCGACAAAGGAAATTTTGTCGGAGTTCAGAATGGCTTTCAGGTTTGTACATTTTTCGAACGTACGCTTGGAGATCGATATACCGCATATGCTCGGCGGAAGCACTACGGTATCAAGCGAAGTACAACCGTTAAAGAAATTATCGGGTATTTCTAACGACAGCCGATCCGTACGATCTTCAAAAACGACCGTTTGCAGTTTTTTACATCCCGCAAAAACACCGTGATCATTGGTTTCCTCCTCGTCATGATAAGGGGTAATAAATTTCACTTTGTACGGTATGACTGCGCTTCTGAGCGCCGTTTTCGCGAATGCGCCGGTTCCGATTCTGAATAAAGTGTCCGGGAAATAGAACGAATTGACTTTTACACAGCCGTAAAGAGCGTCGATTCCGACAGCTTCAAGCTTTTTGCATGAGGGGAATTTTTCAAGATTCTTACAGTTGTAAAAAGCACCCTCTCCGATGGTTTTTATATCACCCTCAAAATTGATTTTTTTGAGGTTCACGCAGTTCTTAAAGGTTTCATCTGAAATGGTTGTCACTTTTTCCGGAATCGTGACTTCTTTTATGTACTTTAAGTCTTTGAAAGCTTCCCTTCCCAATTCTTTGAGATTTTTCGGAAGCCTGACGGATTTCAGCTTCGGCATCACCGAGAAAGCCGCATTTCCGATTTTGGTAACCGTGTCGGGAATCGTGATTTTCGTAACGTTCGGATAATAGGTATCGACATACATGGTTTCATAATCGTAGTCATATCTGTACCCCGATATACTTGTAACCGGGACGCCGTCAATCTGACTGACAATATTGATTTGGGTCATTTTTTCTCTGATTTCTCTGGTGGCGCCGTATTCGACGACATAACAGTATTCACGGCCCTTCGAGTCGGTGGTTTTTCCGTATACAACATTGTCAATAATCCGATAGACCGAGTCGTCATAGTTTTTGCCCGTGTCTATCGGCTGAGCAAAAACCGTTACGGTAGTTAACGAAAGAATCAAAACAACAACTGAAATAAGAATTTTAGCAAAGTTATGCTTTTTCATGAATTACTCCTCCTTTTATTCTGTCTTATAAGCCTTCATCAAAACGCGGTATCGTCCTTGTTCGGCGATGACGAACGAGGCTTATTTGACATCTTTGTATGTAAGCTTATTGGAAGATCCGACATAAATTCTTGCGTTGTTAACGCCCGAGCCTTTCAGTTCTTTTTTCAGACCGGCGGCAACCGTGTTATTCTTCACGAAGAACCGCAGTCTTTCCGGTGTATCGGAAAAAGCTTTTGGCTGTATGTCAGGTGCCGCTTTTGTGCCGGTGTAGGTCACGGACGTAAGATTTGTACAGCCAAGGAAGGCTTTCTTTTCGATGCAGGAAATTCTCGAAGTGAGTCTGATGCTTTTAAGGCTCTTGCAAAAAGCAAAGCCGGCCTCACGGATATATTCGATTCTTTCGGTATTGGCGAGGTTTTTAAGATTGGTGCAGTTTTTGAAGACCCGGGCAAAGATATTTACCCGTGCGCTTGCGGGAAAAACAACCGTTTCAAGCGCGGTACAGCCGTTGAACAAATTGTCGATCAGATATACCGTTCCCTCTCGGTTTTCAAAAATAACGGTTTTCAGGCTCTTACAGCCGCCGAAAGTACCGTATTCTGTGCAATAGGACTCATCATAACTGCCGAAATGAACCTTGGACGGTATTGTGACACTGACAAGACCGGTCTTGGCGAAGGCGCTGTAACCGATCCACGTAAGTGTTTCGGGGAAAACAAACGAATCAAGCTTTGAACAGCCGTAAAAAGCACCGAAGTCAATAAGCCGAAGAGAGTTGCAGTCGGTTATTTTTTCAAGATTTCTGCAGTCCTTGAAAGCCATTGTGCTGATCACTTTGATATCACCTTTAAAGGTAACCTTTTCAAGGCTGAGGCATTTTTCAAAACAGCTCCAGCCAATTCTTTCGATTCCGACGGGTATCGTGATTTCCTTGAGCTTACCGAGCCTATAAAACACATAACTGCCAAGCGAGGTAAGCTTTGACGGAAGCTTGATTTGCGTAATATTCTTCAGTCCCATAAATGCGCCGTCTTCTATTTCCGTAACGGTTTCGGGAATGGTAATTTCCGTTACCTTCGGATAATAAAACGGTGTGCCGTTTTTCAGTTCCGCTTCTATGTTGAAAACCGGCCAGTCCTGAATATCCTCCCAGGGATTTCCGCAAATCTTCGTTACGGGAACACCGTTAATCTGACTGACAATATTGATTTTGGTCATGGTCTTTGCAATCTCCCTGGTGGGACTGAAGGACAAAACGGAATAGTAGGCCTGCGTTCCGTCCTCGGGCGTTGTTTTTTCGTAAACGACATTGTCAATAATTTTGGTGTACGCATCCTCTGTGTACACATTATTCGTTTCATCATAATGCGCCGAGGCGGTTAAAGCCGAAAGTGATAAAATCAAAGCGACAACAGCGACAATAACCGATTTGATTTTTTTACTGTTCATAAAAATATCCTCCTTGTATTTTCTTCGTTTTTCTGAAATTTCACACAAAAAATTTGTCCGCCATCTCCTTTTGTTTACAATTTTCACTTTTTTCTTTATTATACGTCCAAAATTCCTTTGAGTCAAGATGTATTTAGTTGAAAATAATATATCAAACTTTAAAATCAAATCTTTTCAATTGTTTTTTCTGTAAATTAAACCTCTTTGTTTCAACAAAAAAATATCCCCTCAAAAATCCGAGAGGATATCCGTTTGTTGTTGTTTTCAGATGGAACAGGCTTCGTGTTCGTCGCAGTCCTCAATTTTACCGACAATGGGTTCGGGATCAATGCCCTGGCGCTTGTAATAATCGGCAATTGCCGCCTTAATGGCCTGCTCGGCAAGAACAGAGCAATGAATCTTGACCGCCGGAAGTCCGTCAAGTGCTTCGACAACCGCTTTGTTTGTCAGCTTCAGCGCCTCTTTGACCGGCTGACCCTTGATCATGTCGGTTGCAATTGAGCTTGTAGCAATGGCGGAAGCACAGCCGTAGGTCTTGAACTTTACGTCAACAATGATGTCGTTTTCAATCTTCAGATACATTTTCATGATATCGCCGCATTTTGCGTTGCCGATTTCACCGATTCCGTTGGCGTCCTCGATCGTTCCGACATTGTGCGGAGACTCAAAGTGCTCCATTACTTTTTTTGAATATTCCATTTGTCATATCTCCTTTACGCCTTATTGTTTTCTCTTTCCATGATGTGGTCCCAAAGCGGAGACATATCACGAAGCCGTTTGATAATCGGAGGAAGAACCTCAAGAATATAGTCGATATCCTCTTCGGTGTTGTTTTCGCTGATCGAAAGACGAAGCGAGCCGTGGGCGACCTCGTGCGGAAGTCCGATTGCAAGAAGAACATGGCTCGGATCAAGAGAGCCGGACGTGCACGCCGAACCGCTCGAAGCACTGACACCCTTGGCGTCGAGCATCAGAAGCAGACTTTCTCCCTCAACACCCTCAAAGCACATGCTGAAGTTGCCGGGCAGACGGTGTTCACGGTCACCGTTGATTCTAGAATGAGAAATCTTGCTTGCACCCTCAAAAAGACGATCACGAAGAGCGGAAACCTTCTTCGCGTTTTCGTCGATGTTGTTTACCATATCGGTGATCGCAACACCTAAGCCGACAATGCCGGGTACGTTTTCGGTTCCGGCACGTCTGCCGCTTTCCTGCGCGCCGCCCTCAATGAGGTTCGGGAGCCGCAAGCCCTTTTTGCAGTAAAGTGCGCCGATGCCTTTCGGTGCGTGGAATTTATGGCCCGAAAGAGAGAGCATATCAATGTTCTGTTCTTTGACGTTGATCCTGACATGGCCAACCGCCTGAACGGCATCGGTGTGGAAAAGCACGCCTTTTTCGTGACAGATCTTTCCGATTTCCGGAATCGGCTGAATCGTGCCGATTTCATTGTTGGCGTACATGATCGTCACAAGGCAGGTGTCGTCGGTGATGGCCTTTTCAACGTCCTCCGGCTTGACAATACCGTTTTCATAAACGTCAAGATAAGTGACGGTGAAGCCTTGCTTTTCAAGAGCGGCACAGGTATGAAGCACGGCATGATGTTCGATTTTCGAAGTGATGATGTGCTTTTTGCCTTTTTTTGCACCCAAAGCCGCAGCACCCCGGATTGCCCAGTTATCGGCTTCCGAGCCGCCGGAGGTGAAATAAATTTCGCTTTGGTCGGCACCGAGTGCGTCGGCTACCTGCTGTCTTGCCTTGGTGACAGCTCTGTGAGCGGTCTGACCGACAGTATAAAGGCTCGACGGATTGCCGAAATGTTCGGTAAAGTAAGGGAGAATTTCATCAACAACGTGCTGTGACACGGGGGTCGTGGCTGCGTTGTCCGCATAAACAGTTCTCATTTTTTACACTCCAATTCTATTGATTTGTCAACTGTTGAGCTTTTCTCAACAAGATCTTTCAGGGTGATTTTGCTCACGACGTCGATCACGGACTTATAAATCTCGGTCCAGATAAAAGACGTCACGCAGTCGCAATAGTATTCGCAGCAGTCGCTGTCGGCGGCGCAGGCAACGGGAGCCAAACTGCCCTCGGTGGCGGTGAGAATATCCTCTACTGTGATTTCCTGTGCTTCTTTCGTCAGGTGATAGCCGCCCTTCGCCCCTCTTACGGAGCGGACAAGGCCGCTTCTGACGAGCAGATTGATAATCTGTTCGAGGTACTTTTCGGAAAGCTGTTCTCTTTCGGCAATATCCTTGAGAGGAACACAGCCGTCCTTACCGTGAACGGCAATATCGGTCATGATCCGAAGCCCGTAGCGCCCTTTTGTCGATATTTTCATCTGCTCACTTCCTTTCAGAAATCCTACTGCGTTGGTAGTATATCACAATTTCTAATTCATAGCAAGTGGGTATGAATTATTTTCTCTTAAAATTTATTCTTACCGCCGCTGTGATTTTTATACAATCTGCATAAAGAAAAGGAAACACTTGACGAGATAGTATAATA
>JBJFHV010000491.1:0-5536 GCA_051894015.1 Acutalibacteraceae bacterium
CTTACGCTCCGATCATTTTTATTTCGGCGAAAACGGGTCAGCGTCTTGACCGGTTGTTTGAACTGATCAAGTTTGTTGACGAGCAAAACGCCATGAGAATCTCAACCGGAAAGCTTAACGATGTTCTGGCAAGTGCAACGGCAAGAGTTCAGCCGCCTACGGATAAAGGTAAGAGACTGAAGATCTACTACATGACGCAGGCTTCGACAAGACCGCCGACATTTGTCTGCTTTGTCAACAGTGCTCAGCTTTTCCATTACAGCTATCAGCGTTATATTGAAAATCAGATTCGTGAGGTTTTCGGTCTTGAGGGAACGCCGGTACGGTTTGTAATCCGGGAACGGGAGAAAAAATAGTGATAACAGTCAGAGATTCTGAAAGATAGCCGTTGCAAAAGACGGAGATGGTGAATCGGCAAAAGGAGGAGATTGCTAAAGTGACCGAACTCACTTTGCAAAACAAAAAAAAGAAAGTTTTTGAGAATTCTTATTTCGTCTATACTTTGTTTTTCTTTCTTATCAGCGCATTTTTGCTATTTCTTTTTATAATAAGCAAAAAAAGTCTTGTACATGGCGGAGACGCTTGGGATCAGCATTATAAGGCTTTGGTTTATTATTCGGATTATCTTAAAACGATTGTTCATAATCTGTTTTCCGGTGTGCATCCGGTTGTACCGCAATTGGATTTCAGTATCGGGTTAGGCTCCGATATCATGACGTCACTTCATTATTATGCAATCGGTGATCCGCTCAATCTGATGGCTGTTTTTGTTCCGGAAGATAAAATTTATATTTTGTTTCAAGGTCTGATTTTTGTCAGAAGCTATCTTTCAGGCGTTTGCTTTCTCGCTTTTTGCCGTGTTATGCGCAATAACGAAAAAATCGCTTCTGTAATCGGTGCGCTGACTTATTCTTTCGGCGGATATATGCTTTCACGCTCGTTCAAACATCCGTATTTTATGAACCCGATGATTTATATTCCGTTAATTTTTATCGGTATTGAATTTGTAATTCAAAAGAGATCGGCTATCATACTGGCTGTTTCGGTCGCAATAAGTGCTATGAGCAGCTTCTATTTCTTCTATATGATCGTTATTGTAACCGTTTTCTATGTTTTTCTGCGCCTGATATTCATTTACAAAACCGATATCAAAAGAATGCTCGTTCCTTTTTTTAAGATAGCGGCAGGCTCTGCTGTCGGTGCTATGATGGGCTGCATCATACTTTTGCCGGTCATCACGGCATTCTTAGGCGACGGAAGAAGAGAAAATTCCGGTTATTACTTTGGGATGTTTTATTCATATAAATACTATTTAAGAATGATTCCCGGGTTTGTTTCTTCTGTTCCGATCGGCGAGTCGACAGCGTTTTGTTTCTCGTGTATAACGTTTCTGTGCGTTGTCCTTTTATTTATCAATAAGTCAGAGAAAATACAGCTTAAAATTGCATTTGTCACCGCGTTTGTCATTCATCTTTTCCCGGCATTGGGCTATGTGATGAACGGGTTTGCGTATGTGACGAACAGATGGGATTTTATTTTCTCTTTTATTGTTTCGTATATCGTGGTTGTAACGGTTCCACTTTTACGGAAAGTGAATAAAAAGCAATTTTTGGCACTGTCGGTCAGCTTCGCGGTGTATTTGCTGATATGCGTTATCATTAAAGTCGGCGGCGGTATTCATCTGGATTCTTTTGTTGTTTCGGCGGTATTGATTGCCGCGGTTCTGGTTCTGATAAGTGTTTGCTGCGGTTTTGTCCGTATTCAGAAGCCGGCAGTGATAAAAGAGAAAACGTTTATGTCCGTGGTTCTTTTTGTGACGGTTATAAGCATTTGTGCAAATGCCTGTTGGTGTTTTTCCGAAACGGGAAGCATTAGTATTCTGGATTTCGTGGACAGCTCGCAGATGCCCGCGCTGAAATATGATATCAATGAAGCGATTTCGCAAGTCAGTCAAAATGATACCGATTTTTTCAGATATGACGGCTCAGATGAAAACTCGATAAATTCATCTGTGCTTTGCGGTCAGAACGGAATCGGATATTATTGGAGCCTTTCGAATCCGGAAATATCCCGCTTCAGAACCGATTTAAACCTCGGCGAATATCTGACGTACGGGTATCAGGGCTTTGACGGACGTGTGGCGTTTAATGCGCTTGCCAATGTTAAATACTATTATTCGCCCGATCAGAACAATCTGCAAATACCCGCGGGATATACCGCAACCGCAGTTGAAAATGTATATGAAAATCAAAACTGCCTCAGTTTCGGGTATACCTATGACAGCTATATCAACGAAAATCGTCTGAAGCATTCGGAGTCTGTCGAAATTGAACAGTTGATGCTCAGTACGGCGATTCTCGATTCGGATTTGGATAATTTCAATCAATATCCGGGAAGACTGAGCTCAAAGCTTACGGTGATTCCGCATAAATTGACCGGCTCTAAGGCTGTTAAAATCAATCGGAACGGCTTTTCTTTCTACAATAGAGAAAAGGCTTTTACCATGCAGTTTAAAGCATTACCTCAGAGCGAGACATTTATTCGTTTCAGAGGTCTCAGATATGCCAATACCTATGATAAGACGCTTGTAACCGATAAAGGCGAAGTAAGTGCGAAAGACGTAAAGAAGAATGAGCTGCTGTTGTGTGGGTATAAAGGCGATGTGCTGGTTTTCCGGAAAAAACTGCTTGTTCCGACCGAAAAGTATTATTGGTATTCGGGACGGACGGATTTTGATATCAATCTTGGCTGTCATGCGGATGAGTTTACACGTTTTACAATTGAATCTTTGGAAGCGGGTACGTTTACTTATGATTCTATGAAAATTATCAGCCGCAGTATTGCCGGATACGACAGAGAGATTGCTCGGCTCAACAAAGATACGCTGAAAAACGTAAAATTTGAAACGAACACCGTCAGCGGCAGCATCTCACTTGACAAACCGAAGCTTCTTTGCATGAGCATTCCTTATTCAAAGGGTTGGAGTATGTATATTGACGGTGTCAAGACAGAGGCGCTGAAAGTGAACTATATGTATATGGGTGCATTGATCTCCGCGGGCAGTCACGAAGTCTTGCTTGAATACAGGACACCGGGACTCAGAACCGGTGTGATCTTGTCGGCGTTCGGCGCGCTTTCTCTGATCGGATGGTGTACCGCTGAACGGTTCATAAAAAAACGGAAACAAGAAGGATAAGCAATTGGAGGCGGGAAAAACACCCGCTTCCGCTTTTTTATATTTTTTGCTTATTTTGATTGAACAAAAGACTATATTATGCTATAATATACCGATATTAAAATGAGGAAGTATCGCATGATTATACTTGGAATTGACCCGGGATACGCTATTGTCGGTTTCGGCGTGCTGGAATACAACTCCGGCAGGTTTCGTGTTATCGATTACGGAGCCATAACCACCGATGCCGGCACACCGTTTAACAGACGGCTTGAAATCATCTATGACGGGCTTTGCAAAATTATCGAAAAGTACCGTCCGGATGCCATGTCGGTCGAAAAAGTGTTTTATAATAATAACGCCAAGACCGTTATCGACGTCAGTCAGGCAAGGGGCGTCATCATGCTAGCCGCTCAGAAGAACCGTGTTTCTGTATATGAATATACACCGCTTCAGGTCAAGCAAAGCGTTGTCGGCTACGGAAGAGCCGATAAAAAGCAGGTACAGGAAATGACAAGAAGAATCCTGAATCTTGAAAAAGTACCGAAGCCCGACGATACGGCGGACGCAATTGCAATGGCAATCTGTCATGCTCATACCAGCGCGTCGTCATCGATCGGTACACTAAGAATAAAAAAGGGGATTTAAGAAGTGTTTTACAGTTTAACCGGAAATGTGATTTTTACCGATCTGAATTCCGTTGCGCTCGAGTGCGGCGGAGTCGGCTTTCGGTGCTTAACGTCAACGAATACGCTAAGAGATGTAGATGTTCACGAAAAAACAACCCTTTATACGCACCTGAATGTTCGGGAAGATGCGCTTGATCTTTTCGGATTTTCTACCGAATATGAGCTGGAATGGTTCAAGCTGCTGATCGGTGTAACCGGCGTCGGTCCGAAAGCGGCGCTTGCGATTTTGTCCGAGCTTGCGCCCGATAAACTTGCCCTTGCCGTTTCGGCGGGTGATGTCAAAGCAATCACAAGAGCGCAGGGCGTCGGCCCGAAAATTGCCCAAAGAGTGATTCTTGAACTCAAGGACAAGGCGAAGTCGGCACTGTCCTCTTTCGGAGAGGTTTCGTCGCAGGCGGATGATGTGTCCGAGGTGTTCGGCTCGTCGAATACAAGCGAAGCGGTTGCCGCTCTTACCATGCTCGGATACAGTCAGTCGGAGGCGGCTCTTGCGGTCAGCAAGGTTGATGCAAGCCTTCCGACCGATCAGATCATCAAACAATGCTTAAAGCTTCTTTCAAGGCAGGTGTAACCAATGGACGATTTTTCTAATTTTGACGAAAGATTTGTCAGCGCGGAATATACTCCCGTCGATAATGACATTGAGACCTCTCTCAGACCGAGGGTCATGAGCGACTACATCGGTCAGGAAAAGGTCAAGGAAAACCTTGAAATTTATATCCAGGCGGCGGTCAGAAGAGGAGAAAGCCTTGATCACGTTCTTTTGTACGGCCCTCCGGGTCTTGGCAAGACAACCCTTGCCGGTATTATTGCCAATGAAATGGGCGTAAACTTAAGAGTGACGTCGGGACCTGCAATTGAAAAGCAAGGTGATCTTGCGGCTCTTTTAACCAACCTCGGCGAAGGTGACGTCCTTTTTATTGACGAGATTCACCGTCTGAACCGTAGTGTTGAAGAAGTTCTTTACCCGGCGATGGAGGACAACGCCATTGACATCATCATCGGAAAAGGTCCGTCGGCGCGTTCGATACGGCTTGACCTTCCGAAATTTACGCTTGTCGGCGCCACCACTCGGGCCGGTCAGCTTTCCGCACCGCTTCGGGATCGTTTCGGCGTTATTTTAAGGCTTGAATTGTATACTCCCGAGGAGCTTTCGCAGATCGTAACCCGAAGCGCAGGCATTCTCGGAATCGGTATTGATAAATACGGCGCGCTTGAAATTGCCGCAAGATCGAGAGGAACACCGAGAATCGCAAACCGGCTTTTGAAGCGAGCAAGAGATTTTGCCGAGGTTGTCGGCGACGGTGTGATTACTGAAGAGACAGCCAATCTTGCACTCGAAAAAATGGAGATTGACCATCTGGGACTTGATTCCATTGACAGAAGGCTTCTTGAAACCATGATCAGAAGCTATAATGGAGGTCCGGTCGGCCTTGATACAATTGCGGCGGCAATCGGTGAAGAGTCGGTTACGATAGAAGACGTATACGAGCCGTATCTGATGCAGATCGGCTTTTTAAGCCGTACTCCGAGAGGAAGAACCGTGACGGCGGCTGCATATAATCATTTAGGGCTTACGGCTCCCGGACAGCAAAGCCTGTTTTAAAATCTTCGAAAGGCGGTATTTTTGATACCGAACGGTGAACATATGGGCAGATTGTTTGGAACGGAC
>JBJFHV010000492.1:0-5507 GCA_051894015.1 Acutalibacteraceae bacterium
GCAAGAGCAGATCTGGGACATTCTGATGAACGTTTTCGATAAGCTTGCGGGCGTTCTCGGTGAAAGAAACGTTTCACCGAAGCGGCTTCTTGAGCTTTTCAGCCTTGTTGTTTCGACCGAAAGCTTGGGTCAGCTTCCCAACGGCTTTGATGAGGTTTATATCACGGGAAGCGACCGTGTCCAAACCAAAACATCAAAAGTGACCTTTGTTGTCGGACTCAACAGCGGACTGTTTCCGTCGGTTCAGTCGTCAGACGGACTTTTCGGTGAAACGGAACGGGCGAAAATCGAATCTGTTTTGCCTGACGTTTATGATACGGGGCGTAAAACGGCGCAAAATGAACGGCTGATGGCTTATGTCAGCTTGGCTTCGGCAAAACATGAGCTTTATGTAAGCTACTGCCTTGTCGGCAAAGACAACGAAAAGCTGACGGAGTCGGAGATCATTACCAAGGTAAAAAAGCTTTTCCCGAATGCAGACCGGATTTACGCTTCCGCGCAAGAAATCGACGAACTGATTGAGAGCGAGAAGGCCGCTTTTCAGCTGATGGCGGAACGGTGGAATGAAGAAAGCGCTGAAGCCGAAACCTTAAAGCTTTACTTTGCCGATAAGGCGGAATACAAAGGCAAGATCGAAGCAATCCGGCGCGCAACAAGCCGCAAGCCGTTTTCGTTTGCGGACAAAAAGACAGCCGAACGGCTTGTCGGAAGCAGCATCAGGCTTTCCGCGTCAAGACTTGAGGATTACGAAAAATGCCCGTTTCTTTACTTTTGTAAGCACGAGATCCGGGCAAAACCGAGAAAAACGGCAAGGCTTGACCCGTCCTCGAGCGGTACGCTTGTGCATTATGTGCTTGAAAAGCTTTTGAAAAAGCATAAGGACGAGCATCTTTATGAAATTGAGCCTGCCGAACTTGACAAGGAGCTTGCACAGCTTCTTTCCGATTATATCGATACCTATATGGGCGGCCGGAGTGACAAGACCAAGCGGTTCAACTATCTTTATAACCGGACGCTGAAGATTCTGCGGGTCATCGTGTCAAGGCTTTCGTGTGAATTTTCCGAAAGCGACTTTGAGCCCTGCGATTTTGAGCTGAAAATCGACCGTGACGGTGAAATCAAGCCGTTCAGACTTGAACTGGACAGCGGGTATATCGAGCTTCGCGGCATTATTGACCGTGTTGACAAGATGGATAAAAACGGTAACCGATATATCCGTGTTGTGGACTATAAAACGGGCGCAAAATCGTTTTCGCTTTCCGACGTGCTCGAGGGGCTCGGTATGCAGATGCTTTTGTATCTTGTCAGTATCTGGCGCAACGGAAAGGACTATTACGGCGACAATATTGTGCCGTCGGGTGTGCTGTATCTTCCCGCACGGTTCGAGCCGTACGCCGTAAACCGTGACGACGAAGCAGAAGTCAAAAACGACAAAAAGCTGTCCGGCGGAAAAATGGACGGCATGATTCTTGATGACGGAACCGTCCTTGAGGGAATGGACCGAAGCCGGACGGGACAGTTTATTCCGATTACGATCAACAAAAAGAACGGCGCGCTGTCGGGCTCGTTTATCAATCTTGAACAGCTCGGAAAGCTGTCGCATCTGATGGACGAGACGATGAAAGAAATGGGCAACAGTCTGCACAACGGAGCGGTTCCGGCGAAGCCCGTTTTCGGAAAAAATCATTCGGACACCTGTCAGTGGTGCGATTACAAAAGCGTCTGTATGAGAAACCCCGGTGACGAAGTCCGATATATAAAGTCCATGACCCATTCACAGTGCTTAACGATACTTGACGGAGGTGAAGAAAATGAAGAGAAGCTGGACGGATAAACAGCTTGATGCGATCAAAGCCCGTGACGGAAGTGTGCTTGTTTCCGCGGCGGCAGGCTCGGGAAAAACCGCCGTACTCGTTCAAAGAGTGATTGAACGGCTGACCGACCCCGAAAAGCCGGCAAGCGCAGACCGGTTTCTGATCGTAACCTTTACCAAGGCGGCGGCAGGCGAAATGCGTCAGCGGATTGCGGCGGCGATCGACGGGCTGTTAAAAGAAAATCCGACCGACAGCAACCTGATTGCCCAGAAGATGCTTTTACCCTCGGCAAAAATCTGCACGATCGACAGCTTTTGCAGCAGTCTTGTCCGGGAGAATTTTCAGCTTCTTGACATTTCCCCCGACTTCAAAAATGCCGATGAGGGCGAACTGAGTCTGATCGAGGCGCAGGCGATGAGCGATACGCTTGAGGAGCTTTATGAAAAAGGGGAGCCGGATTATCTGCGGCTTGTCGAGCTTCTTTTCCGAGGCAGAGACGACTCCAATCTTTCGGATATGATTTATAAGCTGTATCTTGACTCGATGTCTTATCCGTTCCCCGAAAGGTGGCTTGACTCGCTCGCCGAAAGCTACGAAAAAGACACGGACATCTGCGAAAGTCCTTACGGAAAGCTTGTGCTGTCCTACGCTGAGCAGGCACTCGATTATTGTCTTGACTGCATAGAAGCGATGAAAGATATCCTGATCGGAACGGACGGACTCGAAAAAGCCTTTCTTCCTGCGATTGAATCGGACGAGGCGCAGATTCGTGCCGTGTATGAATATGTCACGGACGATGATTGGGACGGTGCATATGAGGCTCTTTCCCGCTTTGAGGCGATGCGAAGAGGGAGAACGCCCAAGGAATATCAGAAATCGCCCGAGGAAACGAGACTGAAAAAGACGAGAGACACGGTCAAGGATATTGTAACAAAAGAACTGCCGTCCTATTTTTGTTGTACGGAAAGCGAATATAAAGACGACATGGAATACCTGGCTCCGCTTGTCCGTCAGCTGGTTTCGGCGGCGAAGCTTTTCGGCGAGAAATTTACAGCCTTAAAGACCGAAAAAAACATGGCGGACTTCAGCGATGTTGCCCACATGGCATTGTCCTTGCTTGTCCGTGAGGATGAAAACGGAAATGCGGTCAAGACCGACTTTGCCCGTTTCTATGCCGAAAACTTCGACGAAATTCTGATCGACGAATATCAGGACACCAACAAGGCGCAGGATATGCTGTTTGAGGCTGTTTCAAGGAACAATCTTTTCCGGGTCGGCGACGTCAAGCAAAGCATTTACCGCTTCCGGCGTGCCATGCCCGAAATTTTTATTGAACTGAAGGACCGTTTTGCCGAATATAACAGAAAGAAAAATGAATATCCGGCAAAAATCATTTTGAAAAATAACTTCAGAAGCCGAAAAAGCGTCACCGAAACGGTCAACTTTATCTTTTCTCAGGTGATGAGCCGTCAGGTCGGCGGCATCGACTACAATGACGAGGAAAAACTGGTTTGCAGTGCCGCTTACGAGCCGAAAGAGGAGGATTTTTCCGAGCTTCATATTCTTGATCTGAGTGAAATCAACGCCGAAGAGGAAACCAGCGGCAGTGTTCAGGCGGAATACATTGCGTCTCTTATCAAGAAAATGATACAAGACGGTTTCACCGTGAAAGACGGAGACACGGAAAGAAAGGCAAGCTATAAGGACTTCTGCATTCTTTTGCGTTCGGTCAATAACGGACGGGGAGCCGAATTTGCCGATGTATTCCGGAAAAATGAGATTCCGTGCTTTACGGAAACAACGGCGGCCTTCTTTTCGTCAAACGAGGTCAGCCTTGTGCTGAATCTACTGAGAATCATTGACAACCCGAAGCAGGACATTCCGCTGCTTTCGGTGATGATGAGCGTACTGTACGGCTTTACGGTAGACGAAATTGCCGAAATACGCATCGGAAACCGGACCGATGATCTTTATTCGTGTCTGCTGACAGCGGCAGAAAACGGCGACGAAAAAGTCCGGTATTTTCTTTCCGAACTGTCAAGGCTTCGGATGCTCAGCGTATCGATGGGTGTTGAGGACTTCATACGGCAGCTGTATGATGAAACCGCTTTGACGGCCGTTGTTTCGGCGATGCCGGAGCCGCAGACGAAGGGAGCCAACCTGATGCTGCTTCTCGACTACGCCTCAACCTATGAAAAGGCAGGCTACATCGGTCTGTCGGGCTTCATCGGCTTTATTGACCGCCTTGACCGGGGCAAAAAGGATCTGAAAGGCTCTCTCGGGGTTTCGGCAGACGCGGACGTTGTCAAAGTTATGTCGATCCACAAATCAAAGGGTCTTGAATTTCCTGTTGTTATCCTTGCAAACTGCTTTTCTTCCTTTAATCGGCAGGACGAGAAAAACAATATGGTGGTTTCCGCGAACGAGGGCATCGGTCTTGTTTTACGGGACACCGAAACGCTTGCCGAATACCCGACGCTTTCGCACAAGGCGGTCAAGCTTTCGATGAGAAATGATACAGTGAGCGAGGAAATGCGTGTTCTTTATGTTGCGCTGACAAGAGCTAAAGAAAAGCTGATTATGGTCGGCGGACTGAAAAAGCCCGCAAGCACACTGACTTCCTGTCTGATGAAAATCAATCCGCAAAGAAAAACAATCGCGCCGTTTGCCGCTTTGACATCTTCGGGCTCCGGTATCTGGATTCTTACCGCCGTTTTGAGAAATGCACAAAGCGAAGACCTACGGGAACTAATCGGCGCCGGCGGCGATATCGTTTTGAGAAGCGATGCGGATATACGGACATTTCTCGTTAAGCCGGACACAAGCACGGTCGGGACGCAAAAGGAACCAAAAGCTGTTTTGCCCGACCCGAAGCTTCTTAAGCTAATCAGTCAGCGGTGTGAGTACCGATACCGTTACGAGCCGCTGTCTCTTGCTGTCAGCAAGCGGTCGGCATCGCAGGCAGACAAAAGCTTTATCGACCGGGAATACTTTGCGTCCTCAAGACCGGCATTTTTGTCCGAAAACGGACTGACAGCGGCGCAAAGAGGTACGGCCACCCATTCGTTTATGCAGTACGCCGACTATGAAAAGGCGAAAGTCAGCGTAAAAGACGAAATCAGACGTCTTGTTGAAAAGGGGATCATAACCGAAAATGAGGGCAAGGCGATCAACGTCAGAGCGGTCGAACGCTTCTTTGAAAGTTCCCTTGCCGGACGGATATCAAAAAGCCCGCTTGTCATGCGTGAGAAAAAGTTCACTGTAAGCGTCCCTGCGTATGAGATTTATCCGTTCCTGTCGGACTTCCCCGAAGAAGAGGTTTTGCTTCAGGGTATTGCCGACCTTGTGTTCCTTGAGGACGGCAAGCTGACCGTTGTCGATTACAAGACGGACAGCCTTGAAAAGGAAGAGGAGTTTATCGAAAAGTATTCGTCTCAGGTGATGACGTACAAGCGTGCGCTTTCGCTTTGCACAGATTACGAGGTCGGAAAAACACTTCTGTATTCGTTCCGGCTTTCGAAGGAAATTGAGGTTGAGGGGAAACTGACTGACAGTTAAACAAATGTTAGTTTGCCTCACTAATTGCTAGCTTGTACTTTTGGAATTTAGCTACTTCTATATCTTTACTTATGCGCTAGTGCCGCGCGGGCACATACCAAGTAGAAGAAACTACTTTCACGGGAAGAAAGTCCG
>JBJFHV010000493.1:0-5482 GCA_051894015.1 Acutalibacteraceae bacterium
CAACACTCTTTTTCAGGTGCTTGTTGCGGTAAACCATGCTTTCCCAATCGGAATGGTCGGGTTCTCCGCATTCGATGCCGAGCCGTTTGATAACAACGTCGGCGAGACCCTCTTTCTCAAGGGCAAGCGGAATTTCATAAAGAGTCGGCATATTGTTGTTTTCGATAACGTTTTCTTTCGGAACATTACAGAAAAGCGCAATCTTTCTTTTGGCCCCGTCGTCAATCGGATGCTCGGTACGAAGAACGAGCACGTCCGGCTGAATCCCGATGCTCAGAAGCTCCTTAACGCTGTGCTGAGTCGGTTTGGTCTTCAATTCCTGCGAAGCGGAAAGATACGGAACAAGCGTAACATGAATATGCATACACTTATCGGTGCCGTATTCCTGCGCAAACTGACGGACAGCTTCAAGGAACGGCTGACTTTCGATATCGCCGACCGTTCCGCCGATTTCAACGAGAACAACATCTGCCTGATTATTGTTCAAGGCGATTCTGCGCTTAATTTCATCGGTAATATGCGGAATGATCTGAACCGTCTGACCGCCGTAAACACCCTTGCGTTCGTTCTGAATGACGGTCATGTACACCCTTCCCGAAGTCATGTTGCTGTTTTGCGTCAGACTTTCGTCGATAAAACGCTCATAGTGACCGAGGTCAAGGTCGGTTTCGGCTCCGTCGTCCGTAACGAACACCTCGCCGTGCTGAATCGGATTCATCGTACCCGGGTCAACGTTCAGATACGGGTCAAGCTTCATAACCGAGACCTTAAGTCCTCTGTCTTTTAAAAGTCGTCCGAGCGAAGCGGCAGTAATGCCTTTTCCAAGGCCGGAAACAACGCCGCCGGTAACAATAATATACCTCGTTTCCATTGAAAATTCCCTCTTTCTTATTAACTTTCTTTAAAAATAAAAATATGGTCGAATTATACTACTTCACAAAATAAATTGCAATATTTTATCGGAAAAAATCGGGTTTTATTTGGCTTAAATTGCAGCAAGTGTTGCATCACAGACCGCCACGGGCGAATACTCCATCATCATGTGTCCGCCCTCGGAAAAGGTTACGGTTTTTGTACCGTCAGGTGCGGCGGAAAGGATTGCGTTCAGGTTGTCCGCCACAGCAATTTTATCATTATCCGCCGTTACGATCACAACAGGAACGGAAAGCGACGAAAGTCCTTCAAGGTCGGTTGCTTTTGCATGAGAAGCCATGATTGCAATTCCCCTGCCCGTGCCTTTTATCTGAAGCGGTGCGGCAATCTTCGAAACATCGTACTGCTTAGCGTAATCAATATCGGAAAAGCTTTGCGCCACAAGCATTCTCATCACACAGGGGATTCTTGAACCGACAGAAATCAGACTTTCAAATATTGCCGTAACGATCGAAGAAGATACAATCTGATTGAGTGGTTTTCCGATTGCGGAAGTTGACTGCGGAGCAAAAAGGAACAGTGCGCTGACAGATTCAGGATATTCAGTTGCAACGTTGATAGCAATGCCGCCGCCCATGGAGTGACCGCCTAAAATCCACGTCCCGCCGAGGCTTTCCATGAGTGCGTATACAAGCTCTTCGCGGTCAAGAAGTTCGGTTTTCTTGGTTTCTCTCGATGAGTAGCCGAAATTCGGCAGATCAACCGTCACAACCTTGTAGCCGTTTTGAGCATATTCGGCGGCAAGCCCCTCAAAGCTTGCGGACGAAAGACCGAAGCCGTGAAGAAGCAGTATCTGCCCTTTTTCGGCGGATTCTGCCTGATAAGTTCTGTAATGAAGCGTGTAATCACCGACCACATAATAACTGCTGTTTTCAAACGGCAGTTCGGTTTCGGCTTCAGCGGCAAAAGCAACGCTTGTCAGGGAAAAAACAAGAATCAGGGAAAGAAAAACGGATATTACTTTTTTCATATTTCAAAATCCTTTCATCAATTTATAAACCAAGCAGACGGGAGCTATAGACACTTCTCCCGTCTGCTTTTCATTATTGGTTATCTTCTTCGAATTTTTTCATGAACGCAACAAGCTTTTCGACGCCTTCAACCGGCATGGCGTTATAAATCGACGCTCTCATACCGCCGACGGTGCGGTGACCCTTGAGGTTGACAAAACCGGCTTCTTCGGCTTCCTTGATGAATTTTGCGTTCAGCTCGTCGCTGTCGGTGACAAACGGTACGTTCATCAGAGATCTGTCCTCGGGGACAACAGTGCCGCGGAACATCTTGCTCGAGTCAAGGAAATCGTAAAGCATTTTCGCTTTCGCTTCGTTGCGAAGCTGCATTTTCTCAAGTCCGCCGAGGTTTTTGATCCATTCGAGAACAAGCTTACAGATATAGATTGTATAGCAAGGCGGCGTGTTGTACATTGAGCCGTTGTCGGCGTGAATCTGATAGTTGAGCATGGTCGGTGTGATGTCACGGGCTTTCCCGAGCATATCCTCACGGATAATAGCGATGGTAAGACCTGCAGGGGCAACATTTTTCTGTGCACCGCCGTAAACCATGGCAAACTTCGAAACGTCAAGCGGCTCAGACAGGAAGCACGAGGAGATGTCGGCAATCAGCGGAATATCGCCCGTGTCGGGAAGCTCATGGTAAACCGTGCCGTAAATCGTGTTGTTCATGCAGATATAGACATAATCGGCGTCGGGTCTGAAATCTTCTCGCTTCGTCTTGGGAATATAAGTAAAGGTCTTGTCGGCGGAGGAAGCAACCGCCTTTGCGTCACCGTACTTCTGTGCCTCGGCAAGGGCCTTTTTTGCCCACTGACCGGTAACGATATAGTCAGCCTTACCGCTTTTGTTCATGAAGTTGAGCGGAATTGCGGCGAACTGTGTCGAAGCGCCGCCCTGAAGGAAAAGCACCTTATAGTTATCGGGAATGTTCATCAGCTCCCGCATGAGCGCTTCTGCACCGTCAATGATGGTTTTGTAGATCTTTGAGCGGTGAGACATTTCCATAACGGACTGACCGCTGCCCTGATAATCGAGCATTTCGTCTGCGGCTTTATTCAATACGGATTCGGGCAGCATCGACGGACCTGCCGAAAAATTATATACTCTTGACATTGGTATAACCTCCCGGTTAATTACTTTTAAGTATTGTCTTATACATTATAGTAGTATCAAAAAAATTTGTCAAATCTTTCATTCTTCCTTCATAAGCTTGAAATGCGGAAATAATCAACAAATATCACTTAAAAAATTTGTATGTTTTCATAAAATTTACAAAATTGCTTTATTCTTTTAGATTTTTGTTGTATAGTATATCAGAAGAAAAATTTTTTCAGGGAGGAAACTTTTATGGCACGAAATCATGAAGTCACCGAAAGACATAATCTTTTAAATCCCGACGGCACCCTTGCCGAGCCGGGCTGGTCAAAAAGCCTGATACAAATCTATAACAGAGAGGACATCGCCGCTCCGAAATTCCGCATCAAGGAATGGGACTACTATCTGATTCTTTGCGATAAGCACGCAATTGCCCTCACCCTCTCCGATGACGGCTATATCGGTATGCAGTCCGCTTCGCTTCTTGTGTTTGACGAAAACAACCCGTGGGAACACACAAACTCCGTCCTCAACTTCTTCCCGATGGGCAAATACAAGCTTCCGAGAACAAGCGAAAGCGGCGACATTCATTATCACGACAAAACGCTTGACATGGACTTCATCAACGACGGAAAAACCAGACACATCTACGGCGAATACCGCAACTTCAAGGACAAAAAGCCGCTCAAGGTGGACATCACGCTGGAACAGCCGCCGATGGACACCATGGTGATTGCTACCCCGTGGAAAGAAAACAAAAAGGCATTTTATTACAATCAGAAAATCAACTGCATGAGAGCTTCGGGCTATGCGGAATTTGACGGTGTCCGGTACGAATTCAACCCCGAAACCGATTTCGGCACACTTGACTGGGGCAGAGGTGTCTGGACGTACGACAACACATGGAACTGGGGCAGCGGAAACGGAATCATCAACGGCAAGCCGTTCGGCTTCAACATCGGTTACGGCTTCGGCGACACAACGGCCGCAAGCGAAAATATTCTCTTCTATGACGGCGTTGCCCACAAGCTTGACGACGTCACCTTTAACATTCCGTCATCAAGCTACACCGACCCGTGGACGTTCACCTCGAGTGACGGACGGTTTGAGATGGACTTCAAGCCTGTGATCGACCGCAAAGCAAAAATCAGCCTGAAGGTCATTGAAACGGATCAGCATCAGGTATTCGGCAGACTGACCGGAAAAGCTGTTCTTGATGACGGAACAGTCCTTGAGGTCAAAGACCTGATGTGCTTTGCGGAAAGAGTAAGAATGAAATATTGATAATATACCGGAGGTTCAACTATGAAAACGTTAGTCATCGGCGCAGGCGCCATCGGAACAACCGTTGCCGTGCTCACAAAAGAAGCCGGCTATGATGTCAGCATCCTTTGCCGTAGCGAAGAAACGCAAAAAACGATCAGCGGGAAAGGCCTCACTTTAAAAGGCGCAAAGGGTGAACACACCGTCCGCTTCACCTGTTACAAGTCAATCGAGGAAATAGGAGAAACGAAGTTTGACATCTGCTTTATTGCCACCAAATACGCCGATATGGCAAAGGCGGCAACCGACATTCTCCCCTGCCTCAAGGAAAATTCACTTGTTGTCGGAATGCAGAACGGTATCTGCACCTCTGAGCTTGCCGGACTTGTCGGAAATGACAGAGCGGTCGGCTGTATGCTCGGCTACGGTGCAACAAGGCTGTCGGCTACCGAGGTTGACATGACAAGTCTCGGCGAAATGTACATCGGCATGCCCGGCGGGCTTCACCCGGGAACGCTCGATTATCTCAAGAGTATGCTTGACTGCATCGTTCCGACGAAGATTTCCGACGACATCACAAGACAGCAGTATTCGAAGCTGATTATCAATTCCTGCATCAACGCCACCTCGGCTATTACGGGTAAAACGCTCGGTGAGGTCATCGGCGACATCCGGGCAAGAAAGCTGTTTCTTGCCATCGCAAGAGAGGGTATGCACGTTGCCAAGGCGATGAACATTGATGTTCCGAAGTACGGAAAAATGCTCGAATACAAAGCCCTGATGATTATGGATAATCCGGTTTACAACTCACTGTGCCGCTACGTTGTATGGCTTGTTTCGAAGCTGAAGTATTCGAACGTAAAGCCTTCAACCTTACAGTCGCTCGAGCGCGGCGAAAAGACCGAAATTGACATTTTCAACGGCTACTTTGCCGAAAAAGGCGACGAGTACGGCGTACCCACTCCGGTCAATCATAAGCTTACCGAAATGATTCACGAGATTGAAAAAGGTGAAAGAAAAATCACCTCCGACAATCTTGAGGAGTTCAGAGGCGTGATCTTTTAAGCGAAACGAAGAAGTCGGGCTTCCGGCTTCTTTTTTATTGATTTTCGGGGCGGTTTTGTGTAAGATGTTAAAGTTAAAACGCCCATAAATAGACATAGACAAATTATTAATGA
>JBJFHV010000494.1:0-5448 GCA_051894015.1 Acutalibacteraceae bacterium
GCTAATGCCGCGCGGGCACATACCAAGTAGAAGAAACTAACTTCACGGGAGAAAAGTCAGGCGAAACAGAAAGTACGGCGGCAATGAAGCCGTCTAACGGCCTGACCAAAGCGTCAGAAAGTATGTGCCCGCGCGGCACTAGCGCAAAGGTAGAAAGATAGAACAAGTCAAAGCAGAAAAGAACAAACTAACCTACAGATAAATAAATCGGAACAACGGTGAATTATTCAGCGATTATCGTTTTTTCCCTTGTTAATTTCCCCGCCGTGCTGTATAATGTCCCTGTAAGGAGGAATACAAAATGAAAACTGAACTTGAGAAAAGCAAAAACCGTCTTTCCGGCTTTAAAATGTGGCTTCTTGTCTGGGGTCTCGGACTTGCCGGTCAGATCTGCTGGAACATGGAAAACCAATGGTTCAACACCTTTGTCTACGCCAAGATCGGCAAGGATCCGTCCATTATCACCGGTATGCTGATTATGAGCGCCGCGGCAACGACCTTTGCAACCTTTTTCTTCGGTACCTGGGCGGACAGAACCGGTAAACGAAGAATGTTCATCTCCATCGGCTATATCCTTTGGGGTATTTTCACGATCGCTTTCGGTCTGACGCAGTTTATCAGCCCGAGCCACTATCTTCTTGCCGGTATTTCGGTCGTACTTGCCGATACGGTCATGAGCTTTTTCGGCTCGATGGGTAACGACGCCGGTTTCAATACCTGGACCAACGACATCATGACCGACAAAAACCGCGGTCAGATCGGCGCCGCTCTGGCAACTCAGCCGATTTTAGGCACCATTCTCGGAACGATTGTCGGAGGTCTCTTAGTCGGTCAGAACGACAACTATATGAGACTGTTCCTTGTCATGGGCGTTTTCGTTATCCTCTTCGGCATTATCTCCATGTTCTCCATGAGTAAAGCCGACGATGTGGAACCGTCCGTCAGAGGCTCGTTCTGGAAACAGTTCATCAGCGTCTTTAACTTCAAGCGCTTTTTCACCTTAAAAGAACTGGTCTGGGTCAACCTTGCGGTTTCGGTGTTCTTTATCGGCTTTAACGTTTACTTTGCCTACATGGGCAACTACATTATCTATTATTTAGGCTATACGCCCGACCTTATGGGTATCATCGAAGCCGTACCTTTGATGCTTGCGATGCTGACGGCGATTCCGATTTCGATCCTGATTAACAAAAATAAGCATCTTCCCGTTTCCTTTGCGGCGATCGTGATCAATATTATCGGTCTGATCGTTCTCACGCCGATCAAAAAGGAACAGGTCGATCCGACGAACATCTTCAATCTTCGTATCTGGCTCGGCATCTTCCTTGTCGGCGTCGGCTATGTGGCGATTCTTCAGACGACCAAGGTATGGACAAAACAGCTTTATCCGAAGGACAGCAAGGGGCAGTTCGAAGGAATCTGGATTCTGTTTTTCGTCCTGATTCCGATGATCGGCGGTTCGCTGATCGGTCAGGCGGTCGTCAAAACAAGCGGAGAAACCTTTGTCAACGCCACAAGCGGACAGACGGAGTTTATCCCGAACGGCAATATCTTCCTTGTCGGTGCAATCGTGACCGCCCTTTCGGCCATTCCGCTTCTGATGACCGTCAAGCACTTTAAAAACCGACTTTCCGAAGAAAGCCAAAGCACACAAACAGAGGACTGATTTACCATGCAAAAAAAAGCCGTCGTCGTGCAGGACATTTCCTGCTTTGGGAAGTGTTCGACCTCGGTTGCGCTTCCGATTTTGGCGCACAAAAATATCGAAACAGCGATTTTGCCGACCGCTCTTTTTTCGGCACATACCGCCTTTCCGAAATACACCTGCGAACCGCTTACCGGAATGATGAACAAAACGATAAGCGACTGGAGAGAATTGCAGCTTCGGTTTGACGGAATTTTCACCGGTTATATGCTGAACACACAGCAGACCGAAATCGTATATGATTTTATTACCGAATTTAAAAAGAAGGACGCCCTTGTGCTGGTTGACCCGGTAATGGGCGACGACGGAAAGCCGTATTCGCTTTTAAGCGAGGAAAGTGCCGAGGGTCTTGCCCGCCTTTGTTCGCTTGCGGACGTGATCACACCGAACCTCACCGAAGCAGCGATGCTTCTCGGGAAAAATCCGGTCATCGAAAACTACGACAGCGACTATATCAGCGATCTGTTGTTCTCTCTTCGTGAACTCGGCTGCCGTATTCCGATGATCACGGGCGTCAGCTTCAGCAAAAACGAGATCGGTGCGGCGTTTTTGAAGGACGATAACGTGCAATATGCTTTTTCGAAAAAGCGTGAGAACGTTACCTGCGGAACAGGCGACACCTTCTCGAGCGTTCTTTTTGCCTGTATGCTTTCCGGGCAGACGGTTGAATCGGCTCTTGACGCCGCACTGAAAGTGACCGACAAAGCGATCGAAAACAGTAACACATGGTACGGACTGGCGTTTGAAAGTGCACTTGAGGATTTTTAAGTTTCCCTTACTTTCACTAAAAAGCAAACATCGCCGAAGCTGATTTCGGCGATGTTTTTCAATAATATGCTTCAGTGGATTTTTCGGCTGACGGCCAATCAATAATTCCATTCAACCCCGGCTATTAACCGCTGATTTATCCCACCGATTTGTCGTTTTATCTTGACTTGCGTCGGGTTTTGTATTAAAATATGTTCATAATTTTATCACACGGAGGAAACATTATGTTAACTGCAACCATTGCCAAAAAGCTTCTTGCTTTGCTTCTCTCCGTCTTTCTTTCATTGGGAATGATCTCCGGACCTTCAACCGACAGCCCCATTGAACTGAAAGACGAGGAAAATGCCCGACTTGCCTTTGCGGCGGTCAGCGATATCCATATCAACGCCGACTCTTTCAGAGCCTATCGTTTTTCGAATATTTTTACCGACGTGAAAAACAGCGGCGTCGATCTTGATGCGCTCGTGATCGCCGGCGATCTTGTTGACAACGGTCTGGGCTGTGAATATGAAGCACTGTTCAATGTTCTTGATCAGCAGGACACTTTTGACAAAATTCTGATTGCTTCGGGCAATCACGATGCCCGTTATTTCTTTGAAAAGAACAACAAGCTGATCACCGACGAAATGAACAAGCTGCTTGATATCGATACCGAGGGCAAACCGTATTACTCCTACAAAATGGACGGCGGCGTATTCATCGTTCTCGGAACGGAAAAGCAGGAATTTGAAAGAGCCTACCTTTCCGACACCCAGCTGAAGTTCCTTGACGACGAGCTTACAAAAGCCGAAGCGGAAGATCTTCCGGCTTTCGTTATCTGCCATCAGCCGCTGAAAAACACCCACGGTCTTCCCGACGTATGGAAAACGGGCGACCTCGGCGATCAGTCCGATCAGGTAAGAGATATCCTTACAAGTCACGAAAACGTTGTTTTCATCAACGGTCATCTCCACGACGGATATTATGAAAAATCCGTATGTGAGCTTTCCGAGGGCGTTTACAGCGTCAATCTTCCGACCTATACCAAGAACAATGACTTCGGCGGAATTGACAAGTACGTCGGATATATCGTTGAGGTTTATGACGACGAGGTAACATTCTCTATGAGAAACTTCGCAAAAGGCGAAAATGTTGATGTAACCTTCAGTCTTGACCTTGTGTAAAACAAAATGAAAAACAAAACAGCGTCTGTAAAAAGCAGGCGCTGTAATTCTTATCACAAAAAAGCAGGAGCAACCGTTTAGATTGCTCCTGAATTTTTTACCTAACGTTTCTTCTTGCCGCTCTTATGGCCGCCTTGACCGAATCGCTGTCATCGGAATAAATATCCTCAAACAGTTCAAGCTTCGAAAGCTTCATAACAACGTTCGCAACCATCGGGATTCCGACGCCCATCAGCTTTGTACCGATGTCCATCATCTTGGCGTCCGAACCGAATACCATATCGGACTTCTTTTTCCACATTCCGTCGATAATCATATCAACCATTTTTTCGCAGTCCGTGCTGACCATCTGCAAAGCTTTTTCGCTGGTGCTGTTTTTAACTTCTTTCTGGTTATGGAAAATGTCTGTCTTTGTAAAGCCCGGGCAAACGAGACCGACATAAAGTCTTCCTCTGTATTCCTCTCTGACAGCGTCCGTCATGCTTTTAAGTGCCGCCTTGCTTGCCGAATAAATTGAGGTACCGGCAAGCGAGCACAAAGCCGCCGAGGAAGCAACATTAATAAGCGCCGCCGAGGGTGAATTTAAAATAATCGGCACCATGGCTCTCATCGAATATACGCAGGAATAAAAGTTGATCTGCATCGCTTTGTTGATATCGTCCATCGTATAATTCAGGAACTTATCAAACTTCGGAAGAATACCGGCATTGTTGATGATGATATCGGGAATGATTCCTTTTTCCTCAAGCTCAGCCGCAAATTTTTTCCAATTTTCTTCTACCGAAACGTCGAAAAGACTGTAAGTAAAAAAGCGTTCGCCTTTATCTCCGAGTTCTTCAACAAGAGCCTTCATCTTTTTTTCGTTTCTTGCAATTCCGATAACGTTGCAGCAATGGTCGTTAATCAACCTTTTAACAATCCCCTTGCCGATACCGCTTGACGCACCGGAAACGACTACCGTCTTGTAATCGAACCAACACTTTGCATAGTATGACATAATAACATCCTCTCTGACAGCTTTCACACTTGATAAAATCAAGTGAACATAATATTTAATTACAAAAATTTTAGCACAACATTAAGCCATTTTTATAGTAAGAGTATGAATAAAATATGAACAAAATATTTAAGAATATTAACCGCTTCGTTGTGTCTTCTCTTTGTAAGCTGTCAGGGAACGTTCTGAAAATTAAATCTTTTCCTCCCGGAAATCAATCGTCAGTATGTCACGTCTCGGCTTGATTTTCGTAAGCTTCACACCCGCCGCATTGAACATTCGTTTCGACGCTTTTACCATTGGCGTGTCGGCGTATTTGTCGCTGATATAGATGACCTCTTTGATTCCGCATTGAATGATTGCTTTGGCGCACTCGTTGCACGGAAACAGCGCCACATAAATCCGGCAGCCGGCAAGGTTTGCACCGGCATTATTCAGGATTGCGTTCAGTTCGGCGTGACAGACATACGGATATTTTGTGTCGTATGCCTCTCCTTCCCTCTCCCACGGGAACTCATCGTCACTGCAGCCGGTCGGCAGACCGTTGTAGCCGACAGACATAATCTTGTTTTTGTCGTTGACGATGCACGCACCGACCTGCGTATTCGGGTCCTTGCTCCGGTAAGACGAAAGCATGGCGATTCCCATGAAATATTCGTCCCAAGTAAGATAATCCTGACGTTTTGCCACTGTGATCCTTCCTTTCTCCGAGAAAAAGTGAACCGTTCACCTCTTCACTTTTCCCTCTTAGCTATTTATTTAGGCAACCTCTAAAAACATCCCGGCATTCGTCATAATGCCCAACTAATGCCGTC
>JBJFHV010000495.1:0-5421 GCA_051894015.1 Acutalibacteraceae bacterium
GAAAGATTGTCCGAAATATGCTCGGAAAGCTGCGGGAAGTTCTTTTGCGTATAGGAAACGAAGGCCGGACAGCATGAGCTTAACAGGAAGCCTTTTTCCGTAAGCTCCTTCGATTCCTTGAACGCAACCATGTCTGCGCCGAGCGCGGCTTCTTCAATCCGGTTGAAGCCGAGCATTTTAATGCCCTTGATGACTCTTCCGAGCGTCGTGAACTTGAACTGGCTCGAAATCGCCGGTGCGACAACGGCAACCATGTTGTATTTTGTGTTGTTTTCGCTCTTTTTGATCAGGTCAATCACGTCGATGATGAACGACTTGTCCATGATGGCGCCGAACGGACACTGATAGACGCACGCACCGCAGGCAATGCACTTGTTGTTGTCGATTTTTGCCGCAAAGGTCTTTTCGTCCATGGAGATCGCCTTGACTTTGCAGGATAATTCGCACGGACGGCGGCGGTTGATGATGGCGTTGTACGGACAGGCTTTGGCGCACTGACCGCAGTTGACGCATTTGGTTTTGTCGATATGGGCTTTCTGCTGGCTGTCAAGGGTGATGGCGCCCATTTTGCAGACCTCCATACAGCGGTGGGCAAGACAGCCGCGGCAGGCGTCACCGGTTTCGTAGCCGCTCGACGGACATTCATCGCAGGCGATGTCGATAACCTGAATAACGTTCGGGTTTTCGCTGTTTCCGCCGATGGCGATCCGTACTCTTTCGGTGAGGATGGCTCTTTCCTTGTAAACACAGCAGCGCATGGTCTGCTCTTTACCGGGAATGATCGTTTTCGGAATGTCAAACATTCTTTCAATCAGCGTATCGTCCCATGCGTGTCTCGATACTTCCCGTAAAACTTTATATTTCAGGTGCTGAACCTTGGTGTCAAATTTTCTGATTTTATTCATACTGCTTTTTCATTCCTTTCTAAACATACAAAAGCAAGATTCATGGCTCGGGCTGTCAGGTGAACGTATGGCACGAGTTTCCCCGGGATTGGGATCGCCACGCGATCAGTCTAACACAAAAGCATGATTCATGGCTCGGCCTGTCAGGTGAAAGTATGGCACGAGTTACCCCGGGATTGGAGTCGCCACGCGAACAGTCTAACACAAAAGCATGATTCATGGCTCGGGCTGTCGGTGAAAGCATGGCACGAGTTACCCCGGGATTGGGATCGCCACGCGATCAGTCTAACAGATCAAAGCTTTCTACCCATGAAATCAGCTTGTCATGCTTTTCACCGCTGACTTCGACGGAATAGGAAGCGGCAACGATCGGAATCCACTTTTTAATAAACGCTTTCTCCGTTCCTGTTTTTTCACAGTAGATATCTACATATTTTTTTGCGGTTTCGATTTCTCCGTCAAGGCAGAATAAAAGGCAGGTCATGGCGGCGTCTCCGGCGGCGTTGCCCTGGGTGGCCTTGGACCAGTCAAGAATATAGGCCTTGCCGTTTTTGTCGAGAATGATGTTCGACGGGTTGAAGTCGCCGTGACAGATCTGCTGACTTTTCGGCATGGCGCTCAGTCTCGAATGCAGGCTGTACCGTACCGTAGCGGAAAGCTCGGCTTCGTTGATCTGACGGTTGAGCTTGTCGCGAAGTCTTGTCAGAAAACGCGAGCTTTTGCTCTGAAGCTCAATCTGAAGGTCAATGAACATATTGAAGTATTCGTCAAAGCGGTCGGGATTGTTTTTCATAACACGGTCGAGCGTTTCGCCGTCGATATATTCCGATTCGGTAACCGGCTTCCCGTCAAGAACGTAAAACGACAGAATGGCCGGAACGTTCATGCCTGCTTCTTCGACGATGGCCTGATTGAGTGCCTCGTTGAGAATGGCTGCTTTCGAGCTTGTGGGTGAGAAAATCTTTATGGAACGGTCACCGTCGCGGTAAACCGTTTTGTTGTCTCTTTCGGCGATTATTTTTTCAAAATTCATTTTCATACCTCCGTTTTCAAAGCCGCTTTATTTTATCATATAGCCGGTGGTGTTTCAATACCTGTCAAACAAAAAACCGAAGCAAACCGTATGTAATTTGCTCCGGTATTTCCAGACGTTTCAATATTTGTATAACAAATCAATCTTCCGCTTCAAGAAGCTCCTTGTCCTCAAGCTGTTTGGTCAGAAGAGCCAATGACGCCGCCATGTTCTCGTCGTGAACAAGAATGTCCGACGGCAGATTCAGATGAATCGGCGCAAAGTTCCATATCGCCTTGATTTCGCTTTCGTACATCAGGTCGGCGACCTGCTGGGCGGCAAAGTGGGGGACGGTGATAACGCCGATTTTGATGCTTTCTTTTTTGCAAAAGTCCCGAAGCTCTGTGATGTTGTAAATCTTCTTGCCCGAAACCTCCTCGCCGAAGTTCCGGTTGTCAAAGGCGGCGACGATGTCCAGTCCGTAATCACGGAAGCCGCCGTAGCCCATAAGGGCCTCCCCTAATTTTCCGGCGCCGACCAGTACGGCTTTTTTGACCTCACGGTATCCTAAAAAACGTTCGAGTGTTTCGATAAGCTCTACCCGGTTATAGCCGACCTTGGGCTTTCCCGCACCGCTGACAGCGCCTAAGTCTTTGCGGACCTGAACGTCGCCGTACCGAAGTGCGGTTGCGATGGCAGTCGCGGAAATGTTGACCTGTTCTTCGGGAAGCTGTTTGAGATAATTGAGATAAACCGGTAAACGTCTGAGAGTGCTGATTGAAATCTTCATTTTCTCCACCTCACAATTTTCGAGTCATGTTTTCTTCATTGTATATAATAGCACAGGTTTAAAAATAAGTAAAATATAAAAATTGTATGCCGTTATATCGATAACGGCATATTGATAAATCAGGTAAAATATCATGGTTTTGCTTTCTTGTTCTCCCGTATGAAGCGAAGCAGAACCGTAAGAAGAAGCGGAAACAGTACGGCAAACAGGATTCCGTATCGGAGCGTGTCCGAAAACAGGCTTGTGACAAAGCCGACCGCCGCAGGACCCGTGGAGCAACCGAGGTCGCCGAAAAGGGCGAGCAGTGCAAACATGGCGGTTCCGCCGTCCGGAATCTGTTTGGTCGAAAGGCTGAATGTGCCCGGCCACATTACACCGACCGAAAGGCCGCAAAGACCGCAGCCGACAAGCGAGAGAATCGGATTTTTCGAAAGTGAGCATAAAAGATAGCTTGCGATGCAAAGCAGGGAGGAAAGCGTCATAACGGTTTTCAGCGAAATTTTTGTGCTGAATTTTGCGTACAGCACCCTTGCCGTTCCCATTAAAAAAGCGAACATACACGGCCCCAACAGGTCGCCGACGGCCTTTGAAACCCCAAGCCCCGATTCGGCAAACGCCGATGCCCATTGACTCATGGCAATTTCGCTGGCTCCTGCGCAAAGCATAATGCCGCCCAAAAGCCAGAAAACGGGTTTGTGAAGAAGAGAACGGATACCGATCCCCTTTTGCTCGCTTAAAAGCTTCGGCATCGGAACCGCCGAAAGATAAAAGCCGTTCAGAAACGGAACAATTGCCCAAAGGAACGAAAGAATCCGCCAGTTTTCCGTTGTGAAAAAGCCGAAAAAGACGGTGGAGAGAAGAACGACGCTCATCTGCCCCCAGCAATAGAATGAGTGAAGCAAACTCATCGAGCCGGACTTGTTTTCGGTCGGGCAGGCTTCGACAAGAGGGCTGATGATGACTTCGATCAGGCCGCTTCCGGTGGCGTAGATGAAAATTGAGATCAAAACGCCGGCATACGGATTCGGCAGACAAAACGGCAGAACGCCGAGGCAGCAAAGACCCAGAGCGGCAAGAAAATGCGCGCTGACAATGCTTTTGCGGTAGCCGATTTTATCGACAAAGCCCGCCGACAAAAGGTCGATAAAAAGCTGGACGGTGAAATTGACCATAATCAGAAGCGAAATCTGACGGTAGGAAAACCCGAACGAGTTTTGCATCGTCAGAAACAGCAGGGGGACAAAATTATTGATAATGGCCTGAACGAAATAGCCGATATAACTTGCATAAAGGGTGTGTTTAAAATTATTTCTGATGCTCATTTTTTTGAATACGGAATTCCGGTGCTCCGGACTGCCCGATAAAAGATCCTTTCTTGGTATTGCTTTTACATACTATCATATCTGTACGGATTTTGCAAATTCGGTCTGAGCCGGAATTTATGAATAAAATGTTAAAATTATTTACCGCTTCTCTCAGCGATTGAAAAAAACGTAAAAATGTAATAAAATGTATTCACAAATTTTAAGGAGGAGAAAAGAATGCAAACAATCTTTAGAAGAATTCTTTCATTTACAACGGCGTTGCTTCTTGCTTTGACCTGTGCGCTCGGTCTGGGCAACAACGTCAGCGACGACTACAAGGAATATAAGAACGTGATCCTGATGATCGGTGACGGAATGGGTGAAAACACGCTGGCCGTTACCCGTCAGAAATATGACACCTCGCTTTTCCTCGATACCATGCCTGTTCACGGAAACTCGGACACCCGTTCGTTCATATTTGATTATACCGATTCTGCGGCAGGCGGAACGGCTCTTGCCTGCGGTATCCGTGTATGGATCAATTCTGTTGCAAGATTTGCTTTCCATCCGTTTACAATTGATGATACCTCGGTACCTATCTCACTTACCGAGCTTGCCAAGTCGAACGGTAAGTCGGCCGGCGTTGTTACGACCGACAAGACAAGCGGCGCTACACCGGCGGCTTTCTCGGCTCATGCGATTGCAAGAGGTCTTGAAAGAGAGATCGGCAGAGATCAGCTCAATGGTGACCTTGACCTGATCTGGGGCGCAGATACCGATTACATCACAGAAGAAAGATGTACCAAGTACGGCTTTGATTACATTTCGACCGGAACTGAGCTGGAAGCTTTGGAAGAAGGCAGCCGTTCGTTTGCTCAGTTTGATTTTGATGACCTGAAAAACTGCAAGAGCGACAATGATACCCCGTCCATCACGGAAATGACCGAAAAGGCGATTGATCTTCTTGATGACAACGAAAAGGGCTTCTTTCTCATGGTCGAGGGCGCCTGCATAGACAAGTTCTCTCATGACAACGATTTTGACGGCGCAACCATGTGTGTAATGGCATTTGACGACGCTGTCAGAGCGGCTGTTGAATATGCAAAAGAAGACGGAGAAACATTGGTTGTCGTTACCGCGGACCATGAAACCGGCGGAATCAAGTATGACGCCGAAAAGGACGAATATTATTACACCACCGGTAACCATTCCACTGCTGACGTTCCGCTCTTTGTGTCGGAAACGGACGCAGGTTTCACAGACGGACAGCTTGTTGAAAACCGTCAGATCAGCGTTCAGATCGCAAGAGTTATGGGCTTTGACGAGACACAGTTCCCGGCCGTTAAGCCGTATTCGGGAAATCCGGTTATCAAGGATAAGCAGCTTTACTGATTTGTGGTACGAAAATAT
>JBJFHV010000496.1:0-5399 GCA_051894015.1 Acutalibacteraceae bacterium
GTTCAAGAGATGCCGATAAAGCATTGACGCTTGCGCTTAATTCGTCGAGTTCTCTTATCCGGAATGAAGGACAGCTTTCGCTAAAGTCCATCTGGGTAATCTTTTTCGTAATGTTGTTGACCGTATCAAGCGGCTTGACAAATGCCATTGTATAAATAATGAGCGCGATTATTGCAACGAGAAGGATGACCGTACTGATTCCGAAAAATGTCCAGCTTGCGGTTTTCGCCGTACTGTTAATGATATCCACCGACGAGTATAGAATGATTCCGACGTCACTGTACGTAAAATCGCCGTATACAATGTATTTGGCAATTGCAAAAAATTCCTGTCTTTCTTCAAAATAGCTTCCGTCGCTGTTGTCCTTGTGACTGAGTACTTTCATAATACGCGGCTTCAGTTCGCTTTCGGACGAAATCTGCTGATCGGGATTAAAAATCCAGCCGTTATTATTGGTAGTATAGATCAGATCGTCATGCGGCTTATATATTTCTATATAAACATTATATGTGCTTTCAATTTCTGCAATCGTTTTATAAAACCCGCTGCCATCAAGATCAAGCTCCATGACCGCATCAGCAGCTTTTTTCATGTCAAGCTTCGTCGCGTAGGTATAAATACGGGTCATGGAAAGAAACTGAACGACATTCAGGATAACGACGGCAATAACTACAACGGAAATTGTAATTCCGAATCTGCTTCTTATTCCGCTCTTGCGTCTTTGCGCAGTATTTTCAGACATCTTTATTCCTCAATTTTGTAGCCGATTCCGTAAACGGTTTTCAGGTGATTATTGCCCCAATCTCCGAGTTTTGCGCGAAGCCTTGCCACATGGGAGTCAACGGTTCTGACATCACCGACATAGTCGTAACCCCATATACTGTCGAGCAGCTGATCACGGCTGAACACTCTTCCGGGCGCCTCAATCAGCATTTTTAAGGTGTTGTACTCTTTGAGCGTCAGATCAATTTCACGACCGCCGAGACGGACCTCATGAGCCTCATGGTTGAATGTCAGCTCACCTATCGTGCCGTCGTTCTTTTCGCTTTTTTCGGCTGAAGCGCTTCTTCTTAAAAGAGCCTCGACTTTTTTCACTAGGACAGACGGACTGAACGGTTTGGTTACATAATCGTCGGCGCCGGATTCATAGCCCATCAGCTCGTCAAATTCCTCACATCTTGCTGTAAGGATCATGATCGGAACATTTGATTTTTCCCGTACCTTTTTACATACTTCCCAACCGTTAAGTCCGGGCATCATAATATCGAGAATCAGCAGAGAAATCACCGACGGGTTTTCGTTATATATTCTGTAAGCATCGTCTCCGTTGTCGGTTTCGATCGTTTCGTATCCGGCTTTTTTTAAAAAGTCGCTGACAAGTTTGAGAATTTTCTGTTCATCATCAGCAATGAGTATTTTAGACATAAAATCGCCTCCGTTTTTTATTATACAAAAAATCCGCTGACACTTCAACACATTGTGATAAAAATATTTTTTACTTTTCACGGCGGTATATTTCGGAACATATATTGATATTGATTACGACCATACAGAGGTGACTTATGACATACATTAAATTTGCCAATCAGACATTTGCTCAAAAAGCTGCCTCTTTGCTCAATAAAAGAGGCTTCAAGACAAGAATCAGAAGAAATCCGAATCCAAATCACAAAGAAGGGTGTAATTACGCACTTTTCGTCAGCGGTGACATCTTTGAAGCTTATGACATTATTTCAGAAAATTTTATTCCCACATTCGGTGTGGAACATTTAGGTGATGAAATATGATTTATCTTGATAACGCTGCAACGTCTTTCCCGAAGCCTAAAAGTGTTCTGAACGCCATGTGCCGGGCATCCTTATATTCCGCAAATCCGGGACGCGGCGGTCACAGACTTTCCGCCCAAGCAGGAGAAATAGTTTTTAAAACCCGCGAAAAAGCGGCTGAATTATTTCACGCGGACATTGAGCGGGTAATTTTTACAAAAAACTGCACTGAATCACTCAACACCATGATCAAAGGCTGTTTGACCCGGGGCGATCACGTCATCATTTCTTCTTTAGAGCACAATTCCCTGCTTCGGCCGGTGCAAAAGCTTTCCGAACAGGGAATTATAACCTATGATGTCGCAAATGTGATTCCGCAAAGCGATGAACAAACCGTCTCAAATTTCCGGTCTCTGATCCGACCGAACACAAAGCTGATTGCCTGCTGCCATGTTTCCAATGTTTTCGGAACCGTTTTGCCGATAAAAAAAATCAGTGAGCTATGCCGTGAAAACGGAATATTATTTGCTGTTGACGCCGCACAGTCGGCCGGTACGTTCGGGTACGACATGAATGACGGCAGCATTGACTTTTTATGTATGCCCGGACACAAAGGGCTGTTAGGACCCATGGGCACAGGACTTCTGATTCTCAATCACAACGCACAGCTTGATTCTTTCATTGAGGGCGGAACGGGCAGTCTTTCTCTTGAAAGGTCTCAGCCGGAGATTCTGCCGGACAAATTCGAAAGCGGTACGGTCAATCTTCCCGGAATTGCCGGACTTTATGAAGGCCTTAAAATTATTGAAGCGACAGGCTGTGAAAAAATATCAGATAAAGAAAATCGGATGACCGAATTTCTGACTTCAGAACTGAAAAACATCGGCGGTGTTACCGTGTATGACAATATGCATTCAAAAACGCTCAGCGGTGTTCTGAGCTTTAACATCGGAAACGCCCACAGCGAACAGATCGGTGATAAGCTCGATAAAATGCAAATTGCCTGCCGCGCAGGGTATCATTGTTCTGCATTGGCACATACAAGCGCGTTAACCGATAAACAGGGAACGGTCAGAGTAAGTCCCGGTTACTTCAATAATATGCAGGACATAAAAAAGTTGGTTTATTGCATAAAAAAAATTGCAAAAGAATTGTAAATATGGTAATATTATAAAAACAATCAGATGGGTTATTATTTTAATTTTAGGCTTGTTTTAATAATAACCGCTATGATATAAGTTAAAGATTTTTTGGTTGGTGTATGAAGTATGACGGAGTTTTTTAATTCATTCGGTGAAAACGCAATGAAGCTTATTACGTCGCTGCAATGGTACGACGTTCTGGATATTCTTACGATAACTCTCATTATCTACTATTGTATCAAGCTTTTCAGACAGACCAGAGCCATTCATCTTGTCAGAGGCATCGTTTTAATTGCGTTGATTTATTTTCTGGTTTCCGCACTCAATATGTCAACAAGCAAATTCGTATTCAGCAAACTGTTTGACGATATTGTTATTGTTCTGGTTCTTTTGTTTCAGCCCGAAATCCGTCATGCCGTCGAATCGTTCGGCCGCGGCGATTTTAAAAAATTCACATTATTTTCTAAAAATTCCGAGCTGTCAAAAGAACAGCTTCGTACCAGTGCTTCCTGCATTGCGAAAGCGGCCAGCAATATGTCGGAAAGCAAAACCGGTGCGCTCATCGTGATCGAGGGCAAAAGTCCGCTCGGTGAAATCATTGCAACCGGAAGTACGGTGGACGCACAAATTTCCGTTCCGGTGATTGAAAATATTTTTTATCCGAAGGCTCCGCTTCATGACGGCGCCATGATTATCCGTGACAACAGAATCAATGCCGCAGGCTGCATTCTCCCCCTTACGCAGGCACAAATCGGCCGTGAGCTCGGCACAAGACACAGAGCCGCTGTCGGCATGAGCGAGCATTCAGATGCTTTGGTCATTGTTGTTTCGGAAGAAACGGGAAAGATTTCCGTTGCCAAGGATTCCGTACTTACCAGAAATGTTTCTCAGGGAGAGCTTCTTGAAAAGCTGATGCAATTCCTCATCTCAGACGATACGGACAAAAAGAGCAGCAAAAAAAATCGCAGGAGGAAAGATGCCGATGAAGAAGAATAAAAAAACTTTCGATAAGTTATTTTATAACAACAAGTTTGTTTTGGCTTTTTCTGTTTTTCTTGCTGTTGTTTTTTGGGCTGCCGTAAAAATCAATTACAGCGACAACACAACAAGAATGATTTCCGACGTCAAAATAACGCTCGACACCTCTTTTGCCAAGGAAAATGATTTTGTCGCTTTTGTTGATTCGGACAAGCTTACTGTCGACGTTGAAGTCTCCGGCAAAAGCTATGCGATCAACTCCAAGTCGTTCAGCAAAGATAATATCACCGTCGAAGCTTCAAGCGGATATATCGACTCAGCCGGATATAAAGTAATCAATCTTTCCGCAAAATCCAGTGAGTCTGATGTTACCGTCGTTGGGATTTATCCGTCAACCATTACGGTTTTCTACGATCGGAAAACAACGCAGACCTTCAACGTTGAAGCGAAACTCAACAACAAGCTTGACACCTTGGTTGAGGACGGATACAGCGTCGGTCAGCCTGTCGCTTCTCTGAGTACGGTTGACGTCAGCGGACCTGCTACCGTTGTGGAAAAAATTAAAAAAGTATACTTTGAAGCAACTCTTGACGAAAACAATCTGCCTCTTGAAGCAACAAGAGAGGTTACGGCTCAGGTAAGCTTTGATCTTGAAAACGAAAGGGGATCACAATTTCTTGTCTGTGACAGCCTTTCTCAGGAAGCCAATACGGCTACAATCACAATACCCGTTTCAAAGGTCAAAACCGTCCCGACAACCGTTAAGTTTATCAACGAGCCAAAGGCTTTCGAAGAGAACCCGCCGCGCGTAAGCATTTATCCGTCTGAAATTGAAATTTCTTATAACCCTCTCGACGACACGGATTATGAATCGTTTAATGTCGGAACGATTGATTTCAAGGAGCTTACCAGCGGATTAAATACGTTTGAATTTAAACCGGATGATAAATCCGTTGTCAACATTGTCGATCCTTCAATTACAAAATTTACGGTTCGTGTGAACCTTTATTCTCAAAGTCAGACAACCGTTGACGCCACCGGCGCAAAAACCGTTTTCCTCAATCAGGCTGACGGATACAATTATTCAGTGAATCTTGATACCGGAGAGCTTGATTCGGTTAAGATTATCGGACCGAAAGCTCAGATTGACAAAATCACGCCGGACATGCTTCAAATCGAAATCAACGTTTCATCTATTGATCCGGAAAAGACATCGTCGCAAACTGTTGAGATTTCCAACATTTCGATTCAGTCCGATTACGGAAACAGCTGTTGGGTCAGCGGTAAATATAAGGCCTTTGTGAAAGTGAGCAAAAAACAGTAACTTTTTTCGGTGAGCAGTGTTCTGTTCACCGATTCATTGCGAAAAAACACGAAAGGACGGTGCCCGACTATCGGGCGTAAAAACGAAATATGCTTTATAAATTTATTATTTGCTTTATTGCCGGAATCGGTGCAGGTCTTGGGACGGGATTTGCCGGAATGAGTGCGGCGGCAGTTATCAGTCCTATGC
>JBJFHV010000497.1:0-5389 GCA_051894015.1 Acutalibacteraceae bacterium
ACGGTCATAAATGCAGACACTGCCTCTTTGCGAAGCGCCTTTTTCAAGGTAATAGATGCCGACTCTTTCGCCGCCTCTTACGATGTCGCTTGTGTCAACGCCGAACGCACGAAGCGAATTGACGGCGGCCTGTCCGATTGCGTGGGTCGGAAGCTTTGTGACGTAGGAAACGTCCTGACCGTAGTTGGCAAGGGACACGGCAACGTTGGCTTCACCGCCGCCGAAGGTCGCCTGCATCTGATCGTTCTGGAAAAAACGGTAGTACCCGTTCGGGGCAAGGCGAAGCATAATTTCGCCGAAGCATACAACTTTACTCATAATATAAGTCTCCTTTTGAATTTATTTCTGCACAAGATGAACCGCAAAGCCGCCGAAGTCGTCCTTGAGGTAGATCGCCTTGGTTTTGCCCTTTGCGTCCGTCTTACGGCTGCTTTCGTCAAATTCCACACCGGAAAGCGAAAGATGATAAACCGCTCTGTCCACGCTGTTGGTGCCGATGGCGATGTGGCCGTTTTTACCTCTGCCGTCCGCCTTGACGCATTCGATCACCGGCATCGCAAAGTCGGAACTGTTACCCGCTTTATAGTCAAAGCCGAACACCGAGCCAAAAAGCTTTGCGGTCTTTTCCGCATTTTCGGCGTTTTCACAGTTGATGCCGATATGGTGAAGCGTAAAGCCGAGCATGGTTTTCACCGCATCGGCGCAGATTTTTTCGATTTCGTCCCACTTTTCGCCGGCAATCAGGTCTTTCTTGACCATCCAGGTGCCGCCGCAGGCAATAATGCGGTCAAAGGACAGGTAATCCATGACATTCGCGGTGTTCACGCCGCCCGTCGGCATAAAGTCAACCGGGAACACGGGCGCGAGCGCCTTGATGGCTTTTACGCCGCCCGACTGCTCCGCCGGGAAGAACTTGACCGTCTTGAGCCCCGCATTGACGGCCTTTGTGATGTCCGAAGCGTTGACACAGCCCGGAAGCACCGGCACGCCCTTTTTGACGCAATAGTCCACAAGCGCGTCGTTATAGCCGGGGGACACAATATACTTCGCACCGGCGGCAAGAGCGCGCTCACACTGGTCAATATTCAGCACCGTTCCGGCTCCGACAAGAATTTCCGGTACCTGCTCGGACATGCGGCGGATTGCTTCTTCGCCGGCAGCGGTACGGAAAGTCACTTCGGCGGCGGGAAGTCCGCCTTTGCAAAGCGCTTTGGCAAGGGAAACCGCCTTGTCGGCGTCGTCAATGGCGATAACGGGTACGATGCCGATATCGGATAAGGTTTTTAAAACGTCGTTCATAACAAAAACTCCTTGAGAATTAGTCGGGCGAAAAACCGGTAAGATTTTCGCATACACATTTATTATAGTACCCAAATAAGAGAAAAACAAGTAAGAAAATAAAAAAATAAAAGAAATCGGGATCTCTCCCGATTCCGAATTATTCAGTGGTTGCCGTTTCTGCTGACTGAGCGCTTTTTTCAGCTACGAGCTTCTTCTCTCTGCGCTTTTCCAGTATCTTTAAAACCGCATACATCACAATCGCCGAAACAATCGTGGTAAAAGCGGCATCAATCATATCCATCATCGTGTCCCAAAGCGGAAATTGCCCTTCCCCGTGCAAAGCGCCGTCTCCGAAGAGCCGGAACCAGATATCATCGTCATTGGGAGCATAATAAAAGCATTGATTCTGTGATCCGAAAAAGTAATCGCCCAAAAACTCGGTGATTTCCCACATACCGATTATAAGAAACGAAAAACAAAATGAGAAAGTTGAAGCAAGTGCCGCTGAGGGAGTCTTTGTTTCTGTCGGCGTTGAAATGATTGCTTTTACAACATAATAACCGGCGATAATCGCAAGCGGACCGGAAAGAAGATGCAAAATCCGGTCATACTTGAAGATATGCGCATAGGCATTGAGAAAATTTCCGAAGAAGGTGCCGATGATCTCAATGAAGTTCACGATGTGCTGACAGCGAAAGCTCAGTCTTGCCAAAAAGCTGCTTTTCGGGGCAACAAATCGAATGGCACTGACGGCGTAAAGCGCAAGCATATTGATAAAGCACATGACCCTTTCGGACTCTACACAGAAAATGACGACAATAAGCATCATCAGTCTTGCAATCCACCAGAGTACATATTCAAAAACCGTGATTTCATCAAACAGCGCGCTGAATGTATTTTTTATCCTGTTTTTTATCCTGTTCAAGCTGATTCCTTTCGGCAGGCTTCATCATGTCCTGCCGCCTTTCATTCATAGGTATTGCAACAATAGTTATACTACCGATTCAGCGAAAAGTAAACATATATGATAGAATTGTAATAAAGACTTAAGGAAGATGTAATAATTGCAGGTGTTCAGCGGTGGAACCCCCTCTGCCCGTCGGCATGCGGTAAATTTCAGCTTGGCTTACTCCCTCCGACGGCTGACGCCGCCACCTTCCCCTAAAGGGGACGGCTGTTAGTGCTTTCCTTTAATAAGTAGTAACCTGAAAGGCAGAGAATCAGGCTCCCCTTTCAGGGGGAGCTGTCAGCTTTGCTGACGAGGGGGCTACCTGCTGCCCGTCGGCACACGCTGAAAATCGGCTGAGCTTGCCCCTTCCGACGGCTTCGCCGCCACCTTCCCCTAAAGGGGACGGCTTTTCTTACTTTATCTATTCTCCATTATCCTTTTCTTATTTTCCGTAATCCTTGCGGCAATAACGGTGATATCGTCCCTTGTGCTTTCTTCGCTTCGAAGCCGTGCCAGCTTTGCGATGTGCGCCGCCAGCGCGTCCATACTGCATGTACTCCACGCAAGAAGCTCGTCACTGATCCAGCCGCAGTCGGTTGCCGTTGCGCCGTCGGAAACAAGAAGCAAAAGGTCCCCGGGTGATAATTCCCGTTCGCAGTAGGACGGTGTGACCTGCTTTAAGATCCCGAGCGGCATGGACTGCATTTCAATCGTCGTCACGCTGTTTCCGCGGCGGATAAACGAGACAGCGGCGCCCGCCTTGTGAAATTCCGCCTTGGCGTTATAGACGTTGATGCTGACCGCGTCGACCGTGGCGGTTGACTCGTCGGTCGATTTGACCATCAGGGCGCAGTTGACCGCACGCATCGCCGACTCAAACGTAAAGCCGCACAGCAAAAGCTTTTCCATCAGCGCCACCGTCATTGCCGAATCAATCGCCGCCCTTGAGCCGGTTCCCATGCCGTCGCTGAGCACGGCCACCCGACAGCCGAACGAGTCGGAAAGAATGCGGATGCTGTCGCCGCAAAGCTTTTTGCTTTCCACCGGAAGCGAGCACGAGCCGAACATCACCTTGAAAAGCGGCTTCTCCTCGAAGATATACGAGGTTTTCAGCTCGTTCATCGCAATTTCGGGCGGCTCAAAGCGGCGCACGCAGACCGATTCAAGCACGCTCTTCATCTTATGGAAGTCCATCTCCCCGGCGGAGAGAACCACGTCCGCTTCCACCGTGACCTTGCCGTTTTTGTCCGTATAATACCGAAGCGAATCGACGTCGATTCCGCTGTCGTGCAGCACCGACCGCAGTGCTCTTGACCGTGCGGTGTCGATTTTCCGGCTGTTGGATGCCTGCACCGCAATTTCGCTGAGAAGCTCGGACACGATGCCGAACTGTTCACAGACGATGCCACGCATTTCGGAGATCCGGATTTTGCACGCCATGGCGTTGACAAAGTCGAAATAGCTTTTTTCCGTCTCTTTCAGAAGCAGGCGCGGCCGCACGCAGCGTTTTTCAAGCTCCGTCTTGCCCGAAGAGGGCTTGATGCCGGTGATTCTCATGATATCGCTTGCCGTCGCGTTGAAATGCTTGTCCCAACATTCTTTCTTGTAATTACAGCCAAAGCAGACATTCTGCTGAAGAGCGGCAAAGACCCGGTCAAGCTCTGGGTTAATTACCTTGTCAAGCCGCTCCCCAGCCTTGTCCACAATCTTCGAAATTTCGCCGACGTTTTCCGCCGCACGCCGGAGGTTGGCGCAAACCTCCCGTTCCACGCCGTTGTCGGTAATCAGACCGCTTTTGTCAAGATAATCCTGCGCTTTGGCGATCAGTCCCGACGGAATTACGCAATAGGTGACCGCCGCAATCGCCGCTTCACTCAGATAGTAAATTTTTTCAAGCGAAAAGCCGTCAAGAACTGAGGCAAAGAACGTGCTCGCAACAAACGCCACCGCTGCACTGTACTGACCGAGAGAGCCGAAAATGCCGCTTGCAAGACCGCCCAGCGCAAAGCACGCAAACAGATACCGTCCGTCGGGAGCTACGGAAAACGACAGTCCGGCTAAAATCCCGGAGATGCTTGCCGCCGCAGCGCCTTTGTAATGGGCAATAAACATAATCAGAACCGCCGCCGCAATCCGAGCCGGAGAAATATATCCGAGCGTAAGACCCGACATACACATGAAAAAAACACAGACACAAAGTATAATACAAATGCTGTCCCTTGAGGAGAGCTTTTTGATGCCGATATTGAGAACGGGCGTCCGGACGGCTTTCATAAAGAAATACGTCCCGAGTGCAGAAAGTGCGCCCTCGAACAATAAGCTGAGAATCGCAAAAAGCGTAAATTCCTTAAAGGTACAATAGACGATCGACGCAATCGAGCACGAGCAAAACGCAAGAAGCGAGCAGACAAAGCTGTTATTTTCGGTCTGATACCGCCGTAACACGACAAGGCGGAAAACGGACGAAATCAAAAGCGCCAGCGTATATTTCAAAGCAAGCTGCCAGCCGGAGGACACAAAATACCCGACAGCGCTTCCGACAAAGGCGCAAAAGCAATAATCAAACGGAACGCCGCACACGAAGCTGACGGCAAACGGAGAAAGCTCCCCCATGGAATCAAGCTGGGCAAGGCAAAACCCGGCAGCAGTACAGCCGGCAAGCTTCAGGATAAGGATTTTATCGGGCTTTGAGCCGGAACCGATTTTCATTTCCGGCGGAATCAACAATTGCTTATTCATTTTCCGACCTCCTTTAAGGACTTACCATAAGAATAAGTCCGTACCAAAAAGAAAATCGTCAAACAGTGGCAGATATTCCTGTTTTCGTCCGACAGATGTTGCCAAAGTATTCCCTGTTCTTCCCTCCTGCGATGAAATCCTGCAACAGCCGCCGGAAAGGAGACTGAACTTTGCCGCTCTGGTTGTCTTATCTATCGGTTGGGTAGAGACCGCCCCGCGTGGCTACCCAAAACTTGTTATTGCTCGACAAATTTTAGTTTGGTCGCGTGGCGACACCAATCCCGGGGTACATGGTGCCTTACGAAAACCGAGTGTCCGAGCAGTTGGTTAGGTGTATCTCGCTAATATTTGATTTGCACTTTTTAGATTTAGCTACTTCTATATCTTTACCTTTGCGCTAATGCCGCGCGGGCACATACT
>JBJFHV010000498.1:0-5388 GCA_051894015.1 Acutalibacteraceae bacterium
CTCAGCTTACGGCTCGGGCTGTCGGGTAAAAATCCAGTACCGTGCACCCCGGCATCGGTGTCGCCTTGCGACCGACAAACTGAAATTTTCCATGTACAGGCGATCCTCGCAAGATTGATCGCGGACACTCCGCTTTCAATGGAGTGTCGAACAACCACGCAGGACCGCTCGATAATTTACACCCCCGCTACGGCTAAGTCCCTCCGGCGACCTGCGGTTTTCTGCCGGAACCGTTCCTCACGCGACCGCAATTTTTCATTTCAAAAAAGCCGCCGCAGACTGTATTTTCGTCTGCGGCGGATAATGTACATCTTTTAGCCGTTAAGAATCTTGTAATTGTTCTTATTCGCTTTGTAAAGCTGTTTATAGACGCTGTAATTCTTGTCATAAGCCGCCTTATGCGCCGGGTTCGGCTTAAAGGTCTTTTCCGCCTTAATCAATTTACCGGCGTCATCAACCGAATCGATGATGCCAAGACCGACGGCAACAATGATCGCCGCACCAACGGCACCGACGTTTTGCGGACTGGCAACGGTTTCCACCGTTCTTCCTAAGCAGTCGGCAAGAATCTGACTTGTGGAATCTGTCAGAGCACCGCCGCCGACAAAGCGGACAACGTCAGAGGTCTTTGTCTTCTTTTCCTGCGTCTCAAGCATCCAGCGCATATGCATACAAACGCCCTCGACAACCGCACGGATCATCTCCGACTTGCCCGATTCCAGGCTGACGTTAAAGAACATTCCCTTTGCGTTCGGATCCTCGAACGGACAGCGGTTACCGTGAAGCCACGGCGTAAAGATGACACCGTTTGAGCCGGCAGGAACCTTCTGAATGACCTCGGAAAGGTACTGATAAAGATTCGTATACTGTGTTTCCATATCTTCGGCAACGTGTGTCTTTTTCAGATAGATGCCGATCTCGTCAAGAGCAAGATGATCCTTGACCCATTCAAGGCACTTGCCCGCCGTTTCCAGCTCAGCAAAATAGTTATAGGCACCCGGCTGTGCACCGACAACCGCGGCAATCATTGCCGAAGCGTCAACCATGCTCTTGTCAACAACAGTGGATACCCAGCCCGAGGTTCCCATATAGATATGCGTATCGTGAAGTCCGACCGAGCCTGCACCGACACCGATCAAAGAAGCGTCTCCGCCGCCGCCGAAAACAACTGTTCCGGCTTTCAGTCCGAGTTCCCCGGCCGCCTTTTCGGTAAGACCGCCGACCTTATCGGTACATTTTATGATTTTGGCAAGGTGCTTCATGTCAACACCGAGCATTTTGCAGATTTCGGGACTCCAGCAATGCTTGCCGTCACGGATATCATAAAGAAGCGTCGCAAAAGCCGAATCCTCGGTCATGATGAACTCACCGGTCATTCTTGCGATCAGGGCTTCTTTGACGTCGAGCCATTTATGTACCTTTTTGAAGTTTTCCGGCTCGTTGTCTCTGACCCAAAGATATTTATAAACGGGATCCTTAACGCTCGCGGCGACAGCGCCCGTAATCTGAAGCGATTTCAAAAGCTTGGGAACGTTGGCGCCGGCAATCTGAAGACCGTATGCCATATTATCCTTCAGCTGTTTTCTTGCCCTCTGATCCATATAGCTCATGGCACGTCTGACGGGAAGACCGTCCTTATCGACAAGAACCAGTCCCTGCATCTGGGAGCAGAAAGAAATACCGTCAATCAAAGCGGGATCAATCTTCGATTCCTCAAGCAGCTTTTTGGTTGTGCTGCACATGGCGCTCCACCATTCGTTGGGGTCCTGCTCGGCACCTCCGTCGGGATAGACGTAAAGCTCATAGCCTTCGACTGCTGCGGCGACAAGCTCGATTCCGTCCTCAATTTTGAACAAGCAGGTCTTTACTCCTGTTGTTCCGATGTCATAAGCCAATGCATAGTTCATATATTCACATTCCTTTCAGGATAAATATTAGGCTTCAATGCGCTTTTCACAAATCTCAAAACATTTTCTACAACAAAATCGTCCTTTTCGAAAATATCTTGTCCGGCATAGATACTCAGCCGCCGCCCGTAATACGTACAGGCATAGGAAAACTGAAGATTCATTAACAGATTATCAACCATCAAAGCTGCCATTCCCGGATCGATATCGGCTCTTATTTCGCCGTCGATCTGTCCTTTGATAATTGCCTTGCGGTATGCGTCGGCAGTAACGGATTCCATTCTTTGAGCAAGCTTTTCTCCGAGTTCGGAGTTACTTTCGGTCGTAAATTCGTTATACAGTTTAATCATGACAGCATTTTCTCTTGAATAGCTGATCGCCGCACGGACAAGCTTTTCAAGCTTTACCATAACGTCGTCATCAAGCGCGACGACCTGAGCAAGAATTTTTTCAAGTGAGCTGACGCCGTAATTGACGCTTGTCAAAAACAAGTCCGCTTTTGTATCAAAATATTTATACAGTGAGCCGACGCTCACGTCTGCTTTCTTTGCGATGGTGTTGATGTTTGCGTTTTCAAAGCCGTTATTGGCAAATTCGTTAACGGCAACATCAAGAATCTTCTTTCTCTTCTCCTCGGATATATTGTCAAAAGTCGGCTTATGATATACATTATTATGCATGAATGACTGCTCCTGGCCTGTTTACGTTTTTCAACATTTATTAAGGTTTTGCAACTTTTATATTGTACCAACAATCAGCAAAAAATGCAAGCCAAAATAACCGATGTGTTAAAAAAGTTTTATGATTGTGAAGTATTTATGTACCTTACAAGTATTATTCTTGTTTCCGTTCATCTTTTAATCCGCCGTTTTACGACAAATGACGATCAGATTTTTTTGTTGAAATCGGGTGTAATTTGTGATATCCTTAAAGAAACCAAAACGGGAGAGAAAGAAAAATGCTGATCAGTGTCGTTATACCGGTATATAATGCCCAAAAAACCGTTTCAAGATGTATACACTCACTTCTTAATCAGACTGAGAACCATTTGGAAATCATCGCCGTTAACGATGGTTCAACCGATGAAAGCGGAAAAATCTTAGATCGTCTTGCAAAGAAAGACAACAGAATCAGGGTTATCCATCAGGAAAACCAAGGCTCTGTCGCCGCACGGAGAAAAGGTGTGAATACCGCCTGCGGGGACTATATCTGCTTTTGCGATGCGGATGATACGATGCCGCCGAACGCGATTGAGCTTTTACTCGAACAAGCCAAAAAAAGCGACAGTGACATTTGTACCGGCAGAAGCGTGAAAAAAGTCAAGGGTTTCACTATAAAAAGTCATGCTTCACCCTGCTTTCAGATCAGTGAGCCGCAGGTTTACGAAAGAGAACAGATTATCAATGAGCTTTATATCAGCTGGTTCGGAAGATCAAATGTTCCGGTTTCGCTTTGCGCAAAGCTGTTCAAAGGTCCGATCATCAAAGCGACATATGCAAATGTCTCCGACATAAAAATCTTTTTCGGCGACGATCTTATTGTAACACTCAATGCCTTTGCAATTGCAGAAAGGGTTTCTTTTATCCCCGATACCGTTTATGATTACTATGTCGGAGGCAACACATCAAAATTCAGACCCGATATGCTTGACGAGTGGATAAAGCTTTATAACTACAAAATGCCGTTTGCCGAAAAATATATTCCGGAGAGCAATGCTTTCCGATTGGCGGACATTGAGCTTTGTAATATGACGGTTACTTATTTCGAAATGCTTCTGGAAAAAGGCGGATATTCTTATGATCAGTTTGAGAAAGCCGCAAAAGAAGCGCTTGACAGACCGGAAATTAAAAAAGCCTGCAACAATGAAAAATGCTCCGACTTTGCAAATGTCATTCTTTTAAGAAACGCCGACATAAAGGAGATTTACACAAAAGTCTCCGAAACAGTCAGAAAGAACCGGCTGAAAAACTTCATAAAAAAAGCGATCAGCTGATATCAATTCAATCGTTACTATTTTCAGGAAAGGACGGCTTTCAATATCATCTGACAAGCCGATAAAGTCTATTATGTATCATAAGGTATTAAAACGGCTTCTTGCCATCATTCTTTCATTTTTAGGACTGCTGCTTCTCTCGTGGCTGTTTTTGATTTTAATCCTCGCCATCAAGATTGACTCCCCGGGTCCGATTTTCTTCAAGCAAAAGAGAGTCGGCATACACAAGGAGCATTTTGAAATCTACAAATTCCGCACCATGCGGATTGACACGCCGCACGACACGCCGACGCACCTTTTGGAAAATCCCGATCAGTACATCACAAAGGTCGGAAAGTTCCTCCGCAAAACCTCGCTTGATGAGCTTCCTCAGCTGATCAATATCCTCAAAGGAGACATGGCAGTCATCGGGCCGAGACCGGCTTTATGGAATCAGTTCGATCTGATTGCCGAACGGGACAAATACGGCGCAAACGACGTGCGTCCGGGACTTACCGGCTGGGCGCAGATTCACGGCAGAGACGAACTTGAAATTGAAGAAAAGGCAAAGTTGGACGGTTACTATGTTGAGCACATGGGATTTCTTATGGACGTCAAATGCTTTTTCGGCACAATTCTTTCCGTGCTGAAAAAGGACGGTGTCGTTGAGGGCGGCACGGGAACGATACACAGTCAGGAAAAAGAATAAGCCATACGCAATACAGTATCCGGATTACGCATTACTAAAGCAAAAAAGCTGTTCCGCACGGAGCAGCTTTTTTATATCGGCAGCCGGCTGTTTTTCTGCCGGCTCTGTCTTTTCGTCGCCGGCGACATCAATCCCGGTCGCGTGGCGACACCAATCCCGGTCGCGTGGCGACGCCAATCCCGGGGTACATGGTGCTTGATTGAAAGCAGGGTGCCCGAGCAGTAAATTTCAGTTTATCTCACTAATAGTTAGTTTGTACTTTTTGGATTTTGCTTCTTCTAATCTTTACCTTTGCGCTAATTCCGCGCGGACACATACCAAGTAGAAGAAAGTTCTTACACAGGAAGAAAGTTCGATCAAGCAGAAACTCGGGTGGCAGTGTTGCCAGGGGAGGCCTGACCAAAGCGTCAGAAAGTATGCAAAGAACGCTTTTCGTAACAGGACAACACTAAGTGTGGTCGCACTGTTTGCGTTGAGAGTGATTTGTTCTCTCTTATGTTCGCTGTATAAAATTTGTTGTACTATTTTTTCTGACTTTGGGTTGGTAAATCTAAATTTTTTTCTAAAACTAAAAAGTTTAAAAACTATAAATCAGAACTGAGTAAATTTTTCACTTGCTGACTAAAGCGTTTTTATTGAATAGATCAATCTATCTTCGCCTCGTCAGGCACAAAAGAGATAAGACCGACTGTTACTGCCAAGGTGCGATTAACGCTTAGTGTTTTCCTGTTTTGGATCGCTGTGTCTGACCCGTTTGAACACTGCCGTCAGCACAGACTGACTGAAGCGTTTTCGACCCG
>JBJFHV010000499.1:0-5387 GCA_051894015.1 Acutalibacteraceae bacterium
GGCATCGAAAGGATATATTGTTTGCGGAAACGATCACTTAGGTCACGGACTGACTGCTTCGTCAATGAACGAGATGGGCTTTTTTGCCGAAAAGGACGGTGACATCCGGCTGGTTGACGATATGCACATATTCAGTCAGATCATGACCAGGCACTACCCTTCTCTTCCTCTTTTCCTTTTCGGTCACAGTATGGGATCTTTCTGCGCAAGGGTCTATGCCGCAAACTTCGGAAGTGAACTTTCGGGGCTCATTCTTTGCGCGACGGGAGAGCTTCCGGCAAGTGCCGTCGTGCTGGAAGAACCGCTCCGGTTCCTTTGCGAAAAGCTCGGACCGAGAGCAAGTGTACCGAACTCGCTTTTTGATAAACTCAGCTGTATCGGTATCAAAGACAAAAAAACCGAAAAAGACTGGCTGAGCCGAAACGAGCAAAACGTCGAGAGCTATCTGAACGACCCTCTTTGCGGCTGTGAAATGAAGCTCGGAGCTGTCAGAGACATTGTCTCTCTTGCCAACTCCGCCTGCTCTACCGTCTGGGCAACCCTTGTACCGACTGAGCTTCCGATCCTCATCATTTCCGGTGCAAAAGATCCGATCGGGCTAAACGGCAAGGGCGTTATTGCCGTCAGCGACAACCTGGAAGAAGCCGGTCACAAGCCCGATGTGATCATGTATCCCGGTGACCGTCACGAAATTCTCAACGAAGAAAATCACGAAAAGGTTTATGAGGATATTTTCAACTGGCTTTGTGAGCACAATGCACTGACATTGCTTGAGGAATTTGCAAAAATGACCGAAGAAAACGGAGACGAAGAATGACAAACTCATTTTCCGCCGTGCTTGCGGTAAGCGTACTTGACGAACCGAAAGGAATTGTTGAAAAGCTTGAAGCTCATCGCAAAGGCATTTTACACCGCGCTTTTTCTATCTTTCTGACCGACGAAAACGGCAATATGCTCATACAAAAACGAGCTGCCGGAAAATATCATTCAGGCGGTCTTTGGAGCAATGCCTGCTGCAGTCACCCGACTGACGACGACATTTTATCTCAGGCAAACGAAAGACTGTTTCAGGAGCTTGGTATACGAACCGCGCTTTCTGAAATCGACAGCTTTATTTACCGCTGTGTCTTTCCCGACGGACTTATTGAATACGAATATGACCATATTCTGATCGGAAAAATCAGCAGCAAAGAAAGAATCGTTTTAAACCCGGAAGAAGCCGAAGAAATACGGTTTATCCGTTTAGACGAATTGAAACAGCAGCTTTTAACACAGCCTGAAATTTTTTCTGCGTGGTTTATCACCGCCGCGCCGAAAGTAATAAGCCATCTTGAAAAACGCGATTCATAAAAATGTGCCGGAAACTCAGAAATGAATTTCCGGCACATTTTTTATTCGATCGGCAAATTTAACTCTTTTTATTTCACCTCAACCGATTGAACGGCCGAATCCAAGCCGTAAATAACGGTATCGGATACAATTTTATACGCCTGAACCTTGAAGTAGTAAGTTGTTCCGGCAGTCAGTCCCTTTTTCGTACAGGTCAGGCTGGAATCGCCTTTCAGGTTCGCGATTCTTTTATAAGTTCCGTCTTGCGTCTGAGACATATATACGACATATCCTGTTGCGCCGCTTTGTTTTGTCCATTTCAGAACCGCGCTGCCCGTTCCGCCAGTCGCCGTAAGCGTCGGCGCGTCAGGCTTTGTGGCAGTAGCGACAGCTTTGCTGCTTTCCGACCAGAGCGTCTCATTGCCGACCGTCTTATACGCTTTGACAGCAATCTTACAAACGGTTGCCGGTTTCAGATTATTGATAATATATGAAGTCTTTTTGGTATCGGCAAGCGGAGTGTACTTCTTGGTATTCGTATCATAACGATATACTCTGTAGCCCGAGGCACCGGGAACCGCTTCCCATGAGATTTTTATTAAAGACGTCGTCTGACCTACCGCAATATTGCCCGTAACGCCGGGAACAATATTGAAATACAGCGTCTTTGAACCGGAATAGTTGCCCTTGAGCGTAATGACAACGGCATATTTTCCCGTGTTTGTTCTTCCCGAAGCATATTTTACTGTGTAATCGGTGCCGTTTTTGAGGGTCTTGCCCTTGCTGTCTTTTACAACAACACCGGGCGTCTTGGCCTTACCGTCATAGGTATACTGTGTCGCAGTAAGCCTGAAAGACGTGACCTTGGCAATCGTCTGTGTCTTTACGTCAGCTTTACAGGCGTTACAGTAGTAAACAACCTTTCCGTCTTTTGACGTCGTTGCTTTTGTAACTTTTTGCGTACTGCTGTGTCCGCTTCTCTTCACAATATGAACCTGTTTTGCGTCGAGCTTATAACACGAGGGGACATAAAGTAAAGACGATTCTTCAATAGTCAGTTTTCCGGTTTTCGGCATCAGGTAATATACCGTATCAAAGCGATATTCTTTTTCGCCCTTCAAAAGCTCTTTTTTCAGTGTGTCCTGTTTGGTGCTTGCCCCGATCGCTTCGCACTCTTTCGCATTATTCGGATCATACTTAAAGGTTTCATAACCGATCATATCGGCATTGCTTTTCGCCGTCGTCTGCATATAGATATTGACAGGAGAGGCAAACCGTCTCATGGTTCCGCAATCGGTCCATATAAACCCATTTTTGAAATCTGCATTGAGCGTCGCTTTGATGCTGTACACGTTCCAAAGAAGCGTACCGTCCCCGGAGAAAGTCTTTTTATAATCGGTCCTGGTCAATTTAACGGCATCCTGTGCTTCATTCTCGATGATATCGGAAGTCCAGGTCGGCATCCAACTATCCATATTCAGCTTCAATTTGCCAGATGATGTCGCTTTGATATAGTAATAGTCGCCTCGGGTAAAGTAATATCCTCCTCCGGAAAAGCCGTCGGCTCCGTCTCCGTATCCGTCGGCGATTACGGGAATTCCCTGCGAATCATAAATTTCGTATGCCATTGCGTTGGAATATTCATTTACCGGTTTTACGGCCTTCGAGGTAACCCAGAATCCGTAGCTGCGTGCTCTGAATTTATACCACTTAGGATTGCTGTTTGAGGCAGATACACTAACCGCTTTATTGTAATCTATTGTTGCGGCGCCGGTGGGAATCTTCACCGTATCGCTTTTTTTATGAACATATATGTATACCGATTCATAATAAGCGTGAACATCTGAACCCTTCCAACGGACGTCAAATGACAAGCTTCCCGAAGGAGAGTAATTACTGTAATCAAGATTAACCGTACCCGTAAGCCGTCCGTTCTGACTCAGTTTCAGTCCGGAAGGAATATCAAGGACTTTTATAGAATGGGTATATCCCTGATCGGCAAATGTCAGAAGCTGAACATCAACTTTTTGCCCTTTCACAAAATTGAGAGCAAATGTTTTAATAATACAGGAAGGATCCTTTGCCGAACTTTTTTCATAAGTTTCTGTAAATGATCTGAAGTTTATGCTGTTTGCGGTTGATAAATCGTTCTCCTGCGCCGCAAACGTCACAAGGCTCAGGCACGAAAACACGCTGAGGATCATCAGTACGGACAGAACAGTCCAAACAAGTCTTTTTGCTGTTTTTTTCATTGTTCATTCTCCTTTTACTTTATTTTATCCGATATTTTTTTCAGCAGTCCTTCGATGCTGAAATCATATCCGCCCGAAACGCTTTTCGCCTTAACAATTGAATAAAAATCGCTTCTTCCGAGCTGCTTTGCCGGAATCGTTTCTATCCGATCAATAAGCTTCATAAAGGTTTCCGTCTGCTGCGTCATAAGATCGGGATCGAATTTTTCCATTTCATGCGTATCACTGACAACACACAGATAATACGGAGCAGGTACAAGGCTGATTTCGGGAATGCCCATCGTAAAGAAATTCTGTCCCTCTCCGAAGTGCAGCGCATTGTGGCCTCTGAGCGTCATGGTCCGGACGTTTTCTCTGTCTTTCACGGTGTCGATATAAAGCTTGTCAACGAATTTGTTGCCGGTATAAACAAGCTCAACCTCCGGTTTACCTGTATATTTGTATTCTCCGTCAATGTTTCTCCATTCCTTACAGCCTAAGTGTTCAAGCGTAAGGTCTGCAACACATTTGAAATGTTCGCCTTTGCCGTCCCATAGCTCACGGTGCATGGCAAGCCAGCGTGAAGCGGACTGAAATGCGCCCGTTCTTATATCCTTGAAACGAGGCAAACGAAAATGCCCTGTCGTGAAAACAAAAATATGTGTTCTTTCAAGCTCACGGTCCTTCAGATTCTTCATCAGCTGCAAAAGTGCAATCGGGCCGTTTTCCTCAACGCAGTTGGTGCCGTCCGTATGCGTATTTACAATAACGGTCTCTTTTGGATTTTTTCCTTTTAAAATGCAGTAAAAGCTCTCGGTAAAAGCGTTCTGCTCGGTTTCGGCAGTAAGCACAAAATTTGCTTTTTTGTGTTCCTTTGCCGCCTCAATCACTTTTTTGCCGTCAGTTTCGCTGACCCACAGCATCGGTACATTTTGATAGCCGAGAATAAATGAAAGATACTGACCCTTTACGCAATCATCATGCAAACCTTTCCATACAAGAATAACCGCCCTGGCTTTACTCAGTTTTGATATAATCCCGTAAAAGCAATGAACAAAGCTGGTAATGACAGGTCCCTCATATCTGGTCTCAAGTATCACATCCTCAGGCAGACCGGATCGTTTATCGAAGGCCACTTCGCTCGGAATAAAATTCACGTTAGCCACATTGAAAACCGCAATTTTACCGGTGACTTTAACGATGTCCGCAGCCGAATCAATATAAACCAGTTCTTCCGTGATTCCGTTTTCGTCCGTCTGACCCGAATAAGGATACGCGGAAGAAACAGGGACACGGATCGTTTCTTCGCCGTTGATTATTTTGATCGACGAGCTTTTTTCTTCCCAACGGTCAAAATAAAACGGGTCACTGAAAACAGGAATTCCCATTTCCGCTATTTCATTTTTCAGATAGTTGATAAAATCCGTATGACCCTTACTTCCTGTAAGTCTTGTACCGAAAGAATTCATTTTTTCAACTCCGGCAAGGATTTCTTCCTTTGAAATGTTCATATTCGTACTTCTCCCTTAATATTTTTCTCCTCGCATACCGGCAATATTTTATTTCCGGCATAACATGTAAAAATATTATAAAATCACCTTCTTATATTGTCAAGCCATTTTTGAGCACAGATATATTTATTTTTTTTAATAATTGCAAACGACAGTATCGCAGACATTTTACTATGCGTCAATCATGACTGAACGGGTTCACTTTATTACTCTTGCGATCAACCAATTTTTTCAAGTTTCCGGATTAAATAATATCCCCACTGTTTGTCAATAATCTTTTTGACAAAGGTGGGGATCAATTTGAGTTTTAATAAAG